>NZ_JBIWNL010000025.1:122998-130765 GCF_044767225.1 Kitasatospora sp. NPDC101447 | reverse complement strand
CACCCTTGATGAGGCGCGGCTACAAAAACTGATCACCGGCAAGCTTAAGGGCGTTCCGAACGCAGAGGACGTTTATGGTAAGTGGATGGCACAGATGGACCTTGAGGTTATCCCCGTGCGTCGAGTTGCTCAAGGCCATGACCTCTTCCGCAGCCTGTCCCTATTTGTCAAGACGAAGTGGGGTGTATCGCAGAGGGGTGATGTCTGGGAGAAATTTGCGCGGTCGCACTGGCGCCTATCCGACCTTATTGACACTGATCTCTATCGCCAAGTTAAAGAGTGGTCACTCGTCAACAGCTGCGCTGTCTGGCGTTCCGCCTCATAGGCGAGGATCCGTATCACTTGTCATCAGGCCAGTGCGTCAGCGATCGCCTGCATCGAGTCGATGACGACCACGGCACCAGCTGCGGCCAGCCGTACATCCTTCCCTGGCTTGTTGGCATACCCGATAGTCGACACTCTCGCAGCATTTCCGGCCTGGACATCCCGCACCGCATCGCCGATGAAGATGCACTCACCCGGTTTAGTGCCAGCGGATTCCATGGCTGCTAGGAGAAGTCTTGGATTTGGCTTCATGGACGACGGATCGCCAGGGAGGCGGCCGAAGACCCCGGCCACGAAGCCTCTGAGCCCGTGGTCTGAGAGGTACGCCTCGATCGCTATGCCCGCGTTGTTGCTGACCACCGAGACGGACCGGCCGGAGCGCACACAGGCCAGCAAAACCGATTCTCCGCCCGGGTTCGGCTTGCCGACCCGGGCTGCCTCCGTCTCCAGCGCCGCCAGCGCGGAATCAGCGCTCTCGACAAGGTCGGGCCTGGTGTCGGCGATGCTACGAAGCATGGCGAGCGGGTCGGTCTCATCTTCGGCGCCATGTGGGGTCCGCTCGTCAGCGGCAAGCAGACCCTCACGAAGGCGTCGCGCGACCTCGGGGGCGGGAAGACTGGCGAACACCGAACACACCGGGCCATCGAAGTCGAGCAGTACATGCTTCACGGGGCGGAGCACGTCAGCCAGCTGCTGGGTAGTGCTCATGACTGGCGCTCGTAGGCGATGGTGGCCCACACGCTGTCGAACCACATCTGGGCCTGCTGGACGTACTGCGACCCAAGCGATGCATCATCCGGACCGGCGGCATGGTGGAACAGGGTGGTGTCCTTGCCAGTCACATCGAAGAAGGTGTGCGCCGTGCCGTCGGTCGTGATGGTGCGCTCGCGCAGGGGGTAGAAGCCGAAGAAGGCCTCCGCCCGGTTCAGGATGTAGAGCTTGAATAGGCTGGACGCCCGGTGGACCTTCACCTCGACGGTGGCCGACTGGACGAGGCCAAGCTCCGCCAGCATCTCAACCGAGTGGGTGATGCCGCCGGCGTTGGTCAGCGCGATGTTCCGGGCGCGTTCGCGGAGCGCTTTCTCGTCCTTGAGGCCGTCGACTAGGACGGGGACGGCCATCGGCTCGCTGGTGTCCGGCAGCAGCAGGCGCACGGTGATGGACTCCGGGGTGAGCCGGCCGGAGCGGACCTTGTCGAGCGGCTCCTGCAGGGCGTTGTGCAGGGTCTCGCTGGAGAAGCCGGCGAAGTCGAGGGTGACCTGCTTCTGCTCGAACGCGGCCTCCAGGTGCGGCCGCAGCCCGACGGGGCGTGAAGTGCGCTCCCGGACGAAGGACCCGCTGCCCTGCCGCGTCACGATCAGGCCTTCGGTGCGGAGCAGGTCGAGGGCCTTGTCGACGGTGCCCCGCGCCACGCCGAAGAACTTGGCCAGCTCAGGGCCCGACGGGAGTTTGTCGCCCGTCTCGTAGCCGGGCTTCTTTGTAAGGATCGCGGCCCGCAGATAGCTGCCGACCTGCTGGTACGGGGGGCGGGAGTCGTCCGGGTCCAAGGCCATGCGCCCATGCTAGGGCAGCCGCCCAACACAGGCGAGAAACCCAACTCTCTTGACCTGCCTAAGCAGGTTCTCTATGTTGTGAGTGTCGCACCGAGTGAGACAGGGGTGACACAGAGGGGCCTTCTTTGGGCTGCTCTGAGCTGCACCAATGCACCACCGACAACTCAAGAGGGGATCCACCACCGCAGTCCTTCCGTGACGACGCCGGTCGGGGTGAGTGGACACAGTCGGCAGAGAAGGGGCGCACGCCCTGACACCTCGGCCCGCCCATAAGACGGCGGGCCGTACATGGGACACGCGGCCGACTATAAAGACCGACGCGGCTGACATTCGCCGGCGACGACCTCCGGGAGGGATCTCCCCGGAGCGAGCCTGGTCCGCGTCCAGACGAGACCAACCACCCAGCTCCACCAGTGACCACGGCCCTCGACACCCCCTGCATCCATGACCGCGGGGCTGGTGCCGGGGGTCGTGGCTACTCGTGACGTTCGAGTGGCCCGGGCCCTACGAAACGGGCCGCCGTGCTCCCGGCCAAGGAACGCGCGGCGGCCCTCAGGCCCACCCCCTACGAGAGAGGAGGTAGCCCCGTGAGGACGATTGTTGCAGGCCAGAAGGCCTTGAACGAGGACGAGTTCGCCGAGCTGGCGCTCGGTCTCGCCGCGAACTCGGAGTTCACCCGGCTGTTCACCGGGGTGCCCGGTGAGGACGCCGCCCAGCGCAACGCCCGCCTCGACGCCGCGGACGGCATCCTGGCGGACCTGCGCCGCGAGGACCCGATGCTGGCCGCCTACGCCGAGCGACTGCTGAGCAAGGCGCCGGTGCCGCTGCGGCGCCCCGCGAGGATCCGCCGCACCGCCCACCTCGGACGGGTGGCCGCGTGATGACGGGCCGCGCGCTCACGGCCGCTCACCCCTCGCTCATCACGCGCCTACCGGGCGCCCGGCGGTGGGCGCGGTGAGGGCGCCGACGAACCTGGAACAGATCCGCTCCGCCGAGAAGGCGTTGGCCGTGGGCACGTGGACGATCACGCTGGGCGCCGTCCTCTACAGCATGCTCACGGTGACCCCGCTGATGTCCGGGCACTCCCCGAAGGGCTGGGAGTGGACGGCGCCGGTCCTGCCGCTGGTCGTGGACGCGGCGGTGGTGATTGTGGTCCGCATGGACAGCACGCTCGCCCGACTCAACGGCGACGGTGGCCGGTGGCCGGTCGTGCTGCGCTGGATGACCGGCGCCATGACGGTGCTGCTCAACGTGGGTCAGTCCGCCCTGGATCACGACGCGGTCGGGGTGGCAATCCACGCCGTGGCGCCGCTGCTGCTGATCGTCACGGCGGAGACCTCCCTCGCCTACCGGCGGGCGATCGCTGCCGCACTGGCCGCGCGAGCGGCTCGTGAGCGCGATGAGCGGGCCGAGCGTGAGCGCAGTCAAGAGGAGCGCCGGCAGCGGGAACGTGCGGACCGGATCGCCGAGTACGAGCGGGCCGACAGGGCCGACCGTGAGCGCCGTGAGCACGACGAGCGGATGGCCGACAAGCAGCGTGAGCACGAGGAGCGCATGGCCCGCGAGGAGCGGAGCGAGCAGGCCCGCCGGGAGGCTGCCGATCGCGACGAACGGCAGCGCCGGCAGGACGCCGAGCGGGCCGAGCGTGAGCGTCGTGAGCGCGAGGCGAGCGAGCGTGAGCGCCTTGAGCGCGAGCGTGAGCAGACCGCCGAGCAGGACGTCGAGCGGCTCCGTCAGAAGCTCCTCTCCGCGCCCGCCGTGGACGAGCGCCTGCCCGAGGACCAGGCCCGCCTCACGGTCCAGGACTGCGTCATGGCTCGCGTTCCGCAGCGCCGGGCGGCCGAGCTGACCGGCTGGTCCGCCGGCTGGGTCGCCAACCGCTATCAGGAACTGCGCGCCGCCGAGCGACCTGCCCTGCACGCCGTGCCCGGCCGCAGCGAGGACCCCACCACCACCCGACCCTCCGAGGAGCAGGCATCGTGACCACCATCGAGACCCATGCCACCGCCGCCGACCAGGTCAACGCCGTCGGCGCCCTGCTCGCCCTCCTCACCACCCACGCGAACCTGCCTGCCCCGGACCTCCACGTGAAGCTGACGGCGGTGCCGGGCACCCACGAGTGGGCATGGGGGCTGTACATCGCCCTGCACGAAGGCCTCGGCCAGTTCGAGCAGTGGCGGGCCGCCCTCGGCCTCGACCCCGCCGCCATCGAGCAGAAGCACCACGGCACGACCGGGTGGCTGATCGCCCCCGGCACCCACTGCGGTGTCCCGGTCGAGCTGTACGGCTTCTACCCCAACGCCCCGGACGACGAGCAGTAGGCCATCAGCAGCGTCGGCACCCGGACAACACCCGCCGGATGGCTCCTGCCTGACCTGTACCGCCAGCACCGTCCTCGCGGCCTGCAGCATCCCCGCACCTGCTCCGCTGACCCTCAGCAAGGAGATCTCTGTCATGGCCCTGACCATGATTGCGCCCCCCATCCCCCCGATCACCCCCGAGGACCGCACCCGCGCCGCCGCCAGCGCCGACCGCGTGCTGACCGTCCAGGTCGGCAAGAGGGGCGGCGACCGGTGAACACCACCCGCAACGTGCCCGGCCTGGGCATCGCTCGTCTCGACCACGGCGGCGTCGCCTACCGGCTGGCCGAGCCGCTGACGATCGATGAGGTCGCCAGCCTGCCCCGCGAGGACTGGTGTCACCGTCTGACGGTCACCGACGCCTCCGCCGACGGCCGATACGCCGCCGAGTTCCACGCGATCTGTGAGCTGGACGGCGAGCCGTTCGTGCTGGCCGGCCGGATCGGGGAGGGCACCTGATGCTCGGTTTCGGCAAGAAGCAGCCCGCCGCCCAATCCGGACAGCAGCGCAGGGCCACCGCCGTCCGCAGCGCGGACCGCGCGGGCCACGCCGCCATGGACGCCTGGACCTCCCGTCGGCGGCCCGCCGTCGAGACCAACCCACCCGCCCGCGCCTGGTGGCGCTCCTCCTGATCCTCCCCCGGGCCTGGCCTCCTCGGCCGGGCCCCTACCCGGAGAACTGACCATGGACTGGCTCCTGAGCCTGCTCTACCCGATCCTCGCGGTCGGTGCCGGCGTCGCCGTGTGGCTCCTCCGCCGGGAGGAGAACCGATGACCGTGCCTCCGCCCCCGACCACCCCGCCCACCGTTGGCATGCCCGACGCCGAACCGGAGCCCGCTGTCGAGTGGTGGCGCAAGAGCGGGCCGTGGAACCCCCGGCGCCCTGCGGCCGAGCCCACGCCCGTAGACCTCCGCAAGACCGAACCTGCCGAACCCGCCGGCGACGTCGAGGACCAGGCCGTCGAGGACGGCGATCAGGCCGAGGCCGACCCGGAGCGGTACGACCTGCGGACCGTCGCCGAGAGCCTGCGCCTGCTGATCAGCCAAACGCCCGAGGAGCAGGCCGAACGCGCCCGCAGGGACCGCGAGGCCGAGTACCGGGAGCAGGGCGAGACCCCCGAGGAGCGCGAGGACCGGCACCGCGCCGAGCAGATCGTCCAGACGCGTCGGGCCTCGGTGCTGTGGCGTCAGCCCCAGTCCGAGCGTGCCCGCCGGTTCCGCCGCTGGTGCATCCTCACCACCACCTCCGCCGTGCTCGGCTACCAGATGGGCGCCGTCCAGCTGGCCGCCCACGTGCCCCTGCCGGTCGCCGCATTCGCGGCGGCCGGCGCCTGGCTCATCGACCTGCGCATGCGCGGCTGGGGCCACGTCCGAGTCTCCGAGGTCCGCGGCTTCCCCGGCCTCACCATCTTGATCCTCGTGCGGGTGCCGTTCGCCTCCGCGCTGGTCGGCGCCCTCGGCCTGGCTCCCCTGATCACCCTCCTCTCCTCCTCCCACCACTGACCGCAGGAGATCGACACCATGGACACCCAGTTGCTCGGCTCGTTCGGCTCCGGCGGTCTCTGCCTGGCCATCGCCGTGTGGATCATCCTCGGCAGCCGCAAGGCCGAGAAGCAGGGGAAGTTGGCGAAGAAGCACAAGGACGAGCACACCGCCTGGCTCATGATCGTCTTCGGCATCTTCGCCGCCGGGGCCGGGCAGGCCTTCTCCGCGCCGGGCACCGTCGGCGAGGGCCTGACCCACGCCCTCACCTCGCAGAGCACCGCGTTCGGCAACGTCGGCGCCGGCGCCGTGGCCGCGGTCCTAACCCTCGTCCTGTTCGGCACCAAGCCGACCCCGATCAAGGACTCGGTGCTCGGCGCGACCGTGCCGTCCGTCTACGCCGCCGCCGGCGGGATCTGGGCGCTGCCGCTCACCGTCATCGGCTCCGTCATGAAGGGCCTGGTGGGTGCCTGATGAAGCCCAGCCAGTACCTCGCGGGCGTGTCGGTCACCGCCCTCGGCCTGGGCAACCGCCTGATCATCCGTGCCCTCCGGCCCCACACCGCGAAGGTGCAGGTGACCAAGCAGCAGATCGGGGGAGCGGTCGGACTCCTCGCCTTCCTCTCCCCCGTGCTGGCCCGGCCCGTCGCCCGATACGGGCCGACCACGATCACCGTCCTGCTCGTCCTCTGGGTGGTCGTGGCGGTCGTGGTCGGCAACACCGAGGCCGCCGCCGAACTCGCGAAGGCCGACGCCGACAAGGCGGAGAAGGCGAAGGCCGGCGCCCGGGCCGCGTCCGGTGAACAGGCCGAGGCCAACCAGGACGACGCGCTCCAGGACGCCCCCGCCGACGTCGACCTGTACGCGCTGATCCGGTACGTCGCCCAGATGTCCGACCAGGGCACCGCCGCCCACCTCTCCCAGGTCCTGGAGGAGGGGCAGGCGAGGGGCCTCTTCGATGGCTGGCAGGTGCCCGACCTGAGGGCCCACCTGGAGGGCATGGGGGTGGCCCTCGTCGAGGGCAAGAAGCTCACCTTCAACGGCCGCCAGCGCAACCGCCTTGCGGTGGCCGTGGACGCCCTCCCCGAGACCTCCCCTGGCACCGTTCCCGCAGTCGTCCAGGACGCTGCCTGACCCCGCTCCCCCGCCTCCTCCCGCGGCCCCTCCCGGGCGGCGGTAGGGCGGTAGGAACCGCAGGTCAGCGCACCCCTACCGCCCGCCCTACCAGTCCCCTACCTATCGCCCTACCCCCTCCAACCGGCACCCGCCGAGAGGGGAAATCGACCACCAGAAGGAGACCGCCATGGACCAGGAACTCGCCACCGCCCTCGCTGCGGACAACGCCGCCGAGGACGCCGGCATGCACCCCGACGACCGCCGCACCTGCTGGACCCACCAGTGCTGGGCCGAGGACTGCGCCGGCCGACCGACGCACACCGATCCCCTCGCCCTGGGCTGATCCCACCCCGTTCCGGGCCCCGCCCCTCTCCCCCCGGGGGAAGCCCCCAATTCGGCCCATGGCCGACAAGAGCTCTGCCATGCTCGGCAGATGCCGTACGAGTACTGGTGCGGGGCATGTCGCACCGTCAGCGAGCACTCCAGTGAGGCCGAAGCGTCGGCCGAGCGCCACGCGCACATCGCCGCCGTGCACCATGGCCGGCGTCCCGACCGCGAACGTCTCCGGGACCTCCAGCCCGTGCCCGTCCCGGCCCACCCGCCGCTTCGGTTCGGCCCGTCCCAGGCGCTCATCGTCGTGGCTGTCGTCCTCGCCGCGCTCGTCGCCTGGTCCCTCACCCTTGACCCTTCCACCTCCCCGCACTCACCACCCCGGCCCGCCCTGCCCACTCCCCAACCGCTGGATTCCCTCCTCGCCAGCACTGGTGCAGCCACCCCGGCTCGCCAAGGGCCCTAACCGAACAGATCTCCCATCACGTCGAAGCGGGGGGGGGGGGGGGGGGGGGGGGCCCCCCCCCCCGCCCCCCCACCGCAGCCCCACCCCCCCCCCCCACCCCGCCGCAGTAGTGCGACGCCGCGGGTGGGGGGGGGGGCC
>NZ_JBIWNL010000025.1:64644-122988 GCF_044767225.1 Kitasatospora sp. NPDC101447 | reverse complement strand
TGTCCCCCCCCCCCCCCCACACCTGGACCCCCCCCCCCCCCCCGCCCCCCCCCCCCCCCCACCACACCCCCCCCCCCCCCCCCGCGCCCCCGGGCGGGCCCCCCCCCCCCGCTTCCCTTTGCCTCACCTTCAGCACGAAGCCCCGCACCAACCGTCGGATTCTTGGCAGAGACGCGGCTGGTGCGGGGCGATCCGATCCCCTCTCAGAGACCAGAGGACTCCAGCATGCCCGGAAACGCCGCCGCGCCGCAGCCCCGCCGCGAGGGCCAGACCACCTCCGCGTTCGCCTGGCTCGACCACCACCAGCTCCCCACGGAGGTCGAGCGGTGAGCGAGTACGCCCCGAACGTGATCCCGTTCCGGCCCGAACCCGCCGAGGTGAAGGCCGCAGAGCAGGCCGTCATCGGCGCCGCCCTGCTCGACCCCGCCCAGATCCCCGCGCTCGCTGCCCAGCTCGGCGACCCGGGCGCGTTCTACCACCCCGCGCACGAGACGATCTGGCGCGCCATCGTCCGCATGGCCGACGGCGAGCGGCCGGTGGACCCGGTGCTACTGGCCGGTGTTCTGCGGGCCCAGGGCGACCTGATCCGTGTCGGCGGGCCCGGCTACCTGCACACCTGCATCGCGGCCACCCCGACCGCCGCGAACGGTGACTACTACGCCGAGGTCGTGCGCGTGGCCGCCGAGCGGCGGCGGATCAACACCGCCACCAGCCGCCTGGCCCACATGGCCGGCGACGACCAGGCCGACCTGGACGCCGTCCGCACCGCCGCACTCGCCGCCCTGGCGGACCTCGCCTCCGGCGAGACCTGGCTCGACCCCGTCCCGCTCGGCTCCCACGGCACCCTGCCCACGTTCCCCGTCCGCGCCCTGCCCGGATGGGTCGGCGCCTACGTGGAGGCGGTGGCGGAGTTCACCCAGACCCCCGCCGACATGGCCGCCACCATGTCCCTGGCCGCGCTGTCCACCGCCGCCGGCGGCCGGGTGAACGTGGGGATCCGGCCTGGCTGGCGCGAGCAGTCCAACCTCTACCTGGTCTGCGCGATGCCTCCGGCCAGCCGAAAGTCCGACGTGTTCGCCTTCATGACCGGCGCGGTCTACCGGGTCGAGGACGAGCTCCGCGCCGAGGCCAAGGGCCGGATCATCGAGGCCGAGACCGCCAAGGAGACCGCACTCGCCGAGGTCGAGGCGCTCATGACCAAGGCCCGTAAGAACCCCGACCTCGACCGCGCGCACCTGGTGGCCGAGATCTCCGGCGCCCGGATGCTCGCCGACGAGATCGTCGTGCCGCCGAGCCCGCGGCTGACCCTGTCCGGGGACATCACGCCGGAGACCGTCACCCACCAGCTCGGCGTCCACCGCTGCCTGGCCGCGCTCTCGCCCGAGGGCGACCTGTTCGACAGCATCGTCGGCCGCTACAGCAGCAAGCCGAACCTCGGGGTCTTCCTCCAAGCCCACAAGGGCGAGCGGCTCCAGGCTGACCGGATCACCCGCGAGCAGCCGACCGTCGACAAGCCCGCGCTCACCATCGGGGTCACCCCGCAGCCCGCCGTCCTCCAGGAACTCGGCGCCGCCCCCGGCGCCCGGGACCGCGGCCTGCTCGCCCGCTTCCTGTACTCGCTCCCGCCCTCCAACCTCGGCTACCGGAAAATCCGCACCACCCCCATCCCGGAGCCGGTCGCCACCACCTACGACGCCCGTCTGTCCGCGCTCCTGCGGGCCCTCACCGCCCTGGAGGAGCCGGTCACCGTGAGGATGACCGAGGCCGCCGACCTCGCCGTCGAGAAGCTCCAGGAGAAGTTCGAGGTCCAGCTCCGCCCGGACGAGCCGCTCGCCCACATCAAGGACTGGGCCGGCAAGCTCGTCGGCCACATCGCCCGCCTCGCGGTCCTCCTCCACCTCGCCGACCACGTCGGCGGCGACTGGCGCGCGCCCGTCGAGGCCGCCACCGTCGACCGCGCCGCCGAGATCGCCGAGTACTACACCGCCCACACCCTCGCGGTCTTTGACCTCATCGCCGCCGACCCGGCCACCGAGGACGCCCACGCCCTCCTCCAGTGGCTCCAGCGGCCGAAGAAGGACGGCACCCACCGCACCCACATCAAGGCCCACGACGCCGTCGCCAGCAGCCGCCGGTTCAAGAAGGTCGCCGACGTCGAACCCGCTCTGCAACTGCTCGAACAGCACGGCTGGCTCCGCGCCGACCAGCCACCCGCCGCCGGCCAGCGCGGCCGGCCCCAGGCCGTCACCTACCGCGTCCACCCGGCCGCGAGCAGCCCCACGGACACGGAAACGATCACGTGACCGTCAGGAGTGTCAGGGCAAAGCCCTGACCAGCCACAACGCCGCCGGACGGCCTGTCAGGGAACGTCAGGGCTGTCAGGGATAACCGAGATCCCCTGACAGCCCTGACAACCCCTGACGCCCCACCAGGACTCAACGCAGCAGGTCAAAGACTTCCCCTGACATCCCTGACGGTTCTCGGCCTCTGCCTTTGCCCACACGCTGAGACCGTCGCACATCGCCACCACCCCCGCCCCTGTCTCGCAGTCCTCAGCCGTGCGGCGCAACTCTCACAACCGCCCATGGAGGCGCCACCGTGGCTACGCAGGACCAGAAGCTGAAGCTCGCCGCCGTGCTCGAAGAGCTGGACATGTCCCGCTCCGCCTTCTACCGGATGGTCGCCAGGGGAGCGGCCCCGAAGCTCCTGAAGCTCCCCAACGGCCAGATCCGTGTCCGCCGGAGCGACCTCGACGCCTGGTGGAGCGCGCAGGAGCGGAACGCCGCCGCCTGACCGATTCGCCGTTCCGTCCGGGCCCCGGCCACTGCCGGGGCCCCTTACCTGGAGAGCACATGCTCACGTTCGATGTGCAGATCTACAAGCTCCGCGACCTGAAGCGGGGACGGAAGCCTCACCAGTTGCGGTGGCGGGTCGGGAAGAGCCCGCACTCCCGCACCTTCGCCACGAAGACCCTCGCCGACGGCCGGCGGGCCGAGCTGCTGACCGCAATCAACAAGGGCGAGCAGTTCGACACCGACACGGGTCTACCAGCTTCGGAGCTAAGGGCCCTGACGCTCCAGCAGGCTCAGGTGTCGTGGTTCGAACACGCGAAGAAATACGCCCAGGTCACATGGCCGGGATCGTCCGCGAAAGACCGCGCCGCACGGGCGGATGGGCTGGCCACGATCACTCCGGCTCTCGTCACGGACCACCGTGGAGCTCCGCCGGCGGCCGCGCTGCGGAGGGCCCTCTCATGCTGGGCGTTCAACTTCTCCGAGCACCGGGGCGAGGTCCCGGCGAAGCTCGCCGAGGCACTCGGCTGGCTCTCCCAAAAGTCGGTGCCTGTCTCGCAGTTGGAGGACTCGGACACCCTCCGGGAGGCCTTGACGGCCATCACCCTGAAGCTGGACGGGAGGCGCGCGGCGGACAACACCATCAAGCGCAAGTACTCCACCCTCAGCGGCGCGCTTGGGTACGCGATCGAGCGGAAACTCCTCACCGCAAACCCGCTGAAGTTCGTGAAGTGGGCGCCACCGAAGACCGACGACGAGATCGATTTCCGCTACGTTCCGGCGCCGCGCCAGGCGCGGGAGCTGATCGAAGCGGTCCGGGCGCTCGGCCTCCGCGGACGCCACCTGGCCACGTACTACGGCTGCATCAACTGGGCCGCCACCCGCCCGGCCGAGGTCACGCATCTCCGCCTGGCCGACTGCACGCTCCCGAAGACGGGGTGGGGCCTCATCGTGGCACCCGGCAGTTCGCCTCGGGTCGGCTCCCGGTGGACCGACGACGGCCAGTCCCACGAGGAGCGCGGCCTGAAGCACCGCGCCCGCACGGCCACGCGGGAGATCCCGATCCCTCCAGTGTTCGTCCGGATGCTGCGCGAGCACGTGGACGAGTTCGGGCTGGGCCTCGACGGGCGCCTGTTCCAGGCCTCCGAGGGCGGGCTGCTCAGCACGAAGGAGACGTCCGAGGTCTGGAAGAAGGCCCGGGAGTTGGTGCTCACCCCCGACCAGGTGAATTCCCCGTTCGCGGAGGTGCCGTACGACCTGCGGGCCACCTGCGTGTCCGGCTGGCTGGCGGCCGGCGTCGACCCGGCTGAGGTCGCCCACCGAGCCGGGCACAGCATCACGGTGCTCTTCAAGTTCTACGCCAAGGTGCTCGACGGCCGGAAGGACCGATCCAACACCCTGATCGAGCGATTCCTGGACCAGGAGTACGGCGACGAGTAGGCGCTGATCCGTTCCACGGATGTTCCACACGCACTGGACGACACCGGGATCCAGGTGGGACTACCCGGGACGGGAACGCAAAGGGCGGGTGCCGAATGATCTCGGCACCCGCCCTGAGCAGGTGGTTCTCCTACCGGCGGAGAGCGTGGGATTCGAACCCACGGTGACGGGTCACGCCACGACAGTTTTCAAGACTGTTCCCTTAGGCCGCTCGGGCAGCTCTCCAGGCGGAGGTCAGCCTAACGGGTCCGGCCGGGTTCGGCGCACATGATTCGGGAGCGTGCGGGTCGGCGGGCGGGGGTCACTGGTCGCCGTCGCGCTGGCCGAGGGTCACCTTGGTGGTGAGCGTCTGGCCGTTGCGGGTGTACTCGACGTCGACGGTCTCGCCGGGCTTGTGCGTCCAGATCCGGCTGACCAGGGCGGGGCCGTTCTCGATCGGCACGCCGCCGAGCTTGGTGATGACGTCGCCCGGCTTGAGGCCGGCCTTGTCGGCCGCGCCGCCGGGGGTGACGGCCGGCTGGCCCTGGATGTCCTTGGTCTGGATCTGCGCGCCGTCGCCCTTGTAGTCGTCGTTGCGCAGCACGTCGAGCTTGGCGTAGACGGGCTTGCCGGTCTTGATCAGGGTGTCCGCGACCCACTTGGCCTGGTTGATCGGGATGGCGAAGCCCAGGCCGATGCTGCCGGCCCGGCCGTTGGCCGAGGCGTTGGACTGGATCGCCGAGTTGATGCCGACCACCGCGCCGCCGGAGTCGAGCAGCGGGCCGCCGGAGTTGCCGGGGTTGATCGAGGCGTCGGTCTGCAGGGCGTTCATGTACGAGGCCTGCGAGCCGGTTTCGTCGCCGGAGGCGACCGGGCGGTCCTTGGCGCTGATGATGCCGCTGGTGACGGTGGACTCCAGGCCGTACGGCGCGCCGATCGCGACGGTGGCGTCGCCGACGTTGACCTTGTCGGAGTCGGCCAGCGGCAGCGGGGCCAGCTTGCTCTTCGGCGGGTTGTCGATCTTGACGACGGCGACGTCGTAGCCCTCGGCGTGGCCCAGCACCGAGGCGTTGTACGAGGTGCCGTCGGCGAACTTGACGGTCAGTTTGCCGCCGTTGAGGGTCGGCGCGACCACGTGGTTGTTGGTGAGGATGTGGCCCTCGGTGTCGAAGACGAAGCCGGTGCCGGTGCCCGACTCGCCGTTGCCCTGCGCCTTGATGGTGACGACGCTCGGCAGCGCCTTCTGCGCGATGGCGGCGATCGAGCCGGGGGCGGGCTCGTTCTTCTGGGTGTCGCTGGCCTGGACGGTCGTGCTGCGGTGGTCGTCCGCGGAGCTGCTGCTGCCGTTGCGGTCGGCCACGGTGACGCCGACGGCGCCGCCGGCCACGCCGGCGACCAGCGCGACGGCCGCGATCACGGCGACCAGACCCCCGCGCTTCTTGCGCGGGCCGCCGCCGGTCGGGCCACCGGGGTAGTCGGCCGGGTAACCGAGCGGGCCGGACGGGCCGCCGGGGTAGCCCGCGCCGCCGGAGGTGGCGTCGTGGGTCGGGCCCCAGCCGCCGAGCGGCTGGCCGGCGCCGAACGGGTGGTGGCCGTGTGCGGCGGGCGCACCGGGCGCTGCCGGGGTGCCGGGGGCGGACGCGGCGGCGTACGGGTCGTGCGCGCCGGCGGCGGGGACGCCGTGGGTCGGCGTGGCGTACGGGTTGGCGGCCGGCGGCAGCACCGGGGCCGAGGGAGCGGCCGGCGCGGGCGGCAGGACCGGCGGCGGCGCGTCGATGTACCCGGTGGCCGGGTCGACGGCGGGCTCCTCGGCGACCGGCGCGACGGGTGCAGCAGCTGCGACGGGTGCCTCGGCCGGGGCCTGCGGCGCGGGGACCTTGGTGAAGGCCACGGTGGGCTTGTGCCCGCCCTCCGGCGCGGCGGCCTCGGGGGCCGGCTCCGACGCCGTCGGCTCGGCCGCGGACTCGGGCACCCGGCTGAACGCCATGGTCGGCTTGTGGCCGCCCTCCGCCGGAGCGGCACCGGCGTGGGCCGCGTCCGCCGGAGCGGCGTCGACGGCGTCGGCCGCCGCCTCCGGCTCGGTGACCCGGCGGAAGGCCATGGTCGGCTTGTGCCCGCCCTGAGCGGGGCCGTCGGGAGCCGACTCAGCCGCCCCCTGGCCGGCGGGCTGCTCCCCCTGCGGCCCGGTGGGCCCAACCTCGCGCTCGGTGCTCACGGACGACCTCCATAGCTGGCAGAACCAAGGACCATAGTTTTTCGCATTGTCGATTCGATTGCCGTAAGGACCCCTCTGAAGAACTCATAAGAATCCTTAGCCGGTGCCGACGGCCGGGGGCTCCCCTCCCCGCCTGGCGTCCCGCGATGCGGACCGCGCACGCCGTGGCCTTGGGCGTTCGCCCCCCTGCCGGTTAGCCTGTCGCTCCAAACTGACACGCGGGAGCTTGGACCGACCAGGCTGAGAGTGCGCATGTCGACCGTACGCCACGCGAGCGAGGCGCACGGTCGAGGGGGCGCAGACCGCCGGAACCTGTCCGGGTAATGCCGGCGTAGGGAGTATCGGCCATGCCGTCTGCTTCGCCATCCTCTTCTTCGGGTGCCTCCGGCTCCGAGGATTTCCCCGCCCCCGCGGATTCCTCCGGCCCCGCGGCCGGCACGGGTGCCGCGACCGCCGTCCTGGACCGCCCCGAGCGCCTCGAACGCGTCGAGGCGCCGCTGGTCCTGGACACCGAACCGCCGCGCACGCTGCGGTTCCGCGACCACTTCGCGCTCTGGATGAACCTGGGCGTCAGCCTGATCGGCTTCTCCACCGCCGCCACCGTGCTCGGTGCCCCCGGCAGCGAGCTGTCGCTGGCCGCCGCGGTGACCGCGATCGTGGTCGGCACGGCCGTCGGCACCGCGATGCTCGGCGTGGCCGCGCTGATCGGCGCCCGGACCGGCGCCCCCGCGATGGCGAACCTGCGCGGGCTGTTCGGCACCCGGCTGTCGTACCTGCCGACGGTGCTGAACATCGTCCAGTGCATCGGCTGGGGCGTCTTCGAGCTGCTCACCATCTCGGCGGGCGCCCAGACCGTCGCCCACACCACCGGCTACCGCTGGCTGTTCGTGCTGCTCGCGGGGGCTGTGACCACCGCGCTGACGATCTGGCCGCTGGGCTCGATCGCGGTGCTGCGCCGCTTCGTGGCCGGCGCGGTGGCCGTGGCGATGGTGTACTTCACCGTCCAGCTGGGGCGTCAGGGCGTGCCGGACCCGGGCGCCGGCAACTGGCACGGCTTCCTCGGCGCGACCGACGCGATGATCGCGGTGTCGGTCTCCTTCGTCCCGCTGGCCGCCGACTACACCCGGCACTCGCGCACCGCGCGCTCGGCGTTCTGGGGCAGCTTCTCCGGGTACACGATCGCCCAGGTCTGGTGCTACGTGCTCGGCCTGATGGCGCTGCTGCAGTCCGGCGGCGACCCGGACAAGATCTTCGACTCCTTCCTCGGCGTCTGGGCCGGCTGGCTGTTCCTGCTGGTGCTGGTGCTGCGCGAGACCGACCAGTCCTTCGCCAACGTGTACTCGACCGCGATGTCGGTGCAGAACCTGCTGCCGAAGGTGGACCGCCGGGTGCTGAGCGGCGGGATCGGCGTGCTGACCACCGTGCTGGCACTGCAGATCGACAAGTTCACCGACAGCTACTACAACTTCCTGGGCCTGATCGGCTCGGTGTTCGTGCCGCTGCTGGCGGTGCTGGCAGTGGACTTCTTCCTCGGCGCCGGGCGCCGCGGCTGGAACCTCGCCGAGGACGCGCCGGCCCGCTGGACGATGCTGCTGCCGTGGGTGCTGGGCTTCGCGGTCTACCAGTTCATCGCGCCGACCAAGGTGGCGGACTGGTGGACGGACTTCTGGACCTCGGCCCAGGACGCCCTGCACTTCACCCCGCAGGAGTGGACCTCCGCCTCGCTGTTCGCCTTCCTGGTGCCCGCCCTGGCCACCTGGGCGCTCACCCCGCTCTCCCGCCGCACGGCGCGCTGACACCCCGCGCCCCGGGGCCCGGCGCGCCGTCACCCGACGCGCCGGGCACCCCTCGCGCGGGCGCCGGGCGTCCCCCGCGTGGACGCCCGGCGACCCCCGGCAGCCGGCAGACGGCCCCACAGGTTGGGACCGTCTTCGCCTCCCCGTCACCTCCGCCGCCTATCGTTGGCCCTGTGACCAGCCCAGACCTGTCCTCGGCGGCGGCGCGCACCGCGCTGCCCGTCCAGGTGATCGCCCACCGCGGTTCCTCCCACGCCCTGCCCGAACACACCCTCGCCGCCTTCCGGCGCGCGCTCGACGAGGGCGCCGACGCGGTGGAGTGCGACGTCCGGGTGACGGCCGACGGCCACCTGGTCTGCGTGCACGACCGGCGGATCGGCCGGGTGTCCAACGGCCGGGGCACCGTCTCGGCGATGACGCTCGCCGAGCTGGAGGCGTACGACTTCGGCGCCTGGAAGACCGGCCGCCCCAGCACCGACCCCGAGCTGCGCGGCGTGCTCCGGCTGGAGCGCCTGCTGGAGCTGGTGGTGGACTGCGGCCGCCCGGTGGACCTCGCGATCGAGACCAAGCACCCGGTGCGCTTCCGCGGCCTGGTGGAGGCCGAGCTGCTGCGGATGCTGGAGCGGTTCAAGATCGGCGCGGCCCGGGAGAACGACCGCCCGTCCGCCCGGATCATGAGCTTCTCCTCGGTCGCGCTGAACCGGGTGGCCGCCGCCGCGCCGGAGTTCCGGCGGGTGTTCCTGTTCGAGCGGGCGCTGCCGCTGGTCGGCCGACTGCGCGAGGGCGCGGCGCTGCCGGGCGGGGCGCGGATCGCCGGGCCGGGCATCGAGCTGGTGCGGGCCCGCCCGCAGCTGGTGACCCGGCTGCGCGAGCTGGGGCACGAGGTGCACGTGTGGACGGTGGACGAACCGGCCGACGTCGAGCTCTGCCTGGAACTCGGTGTGTCCGCGATCATCACCAACCGGCCCGCCGAGGTGCTGGCGCAGCTCGGCAGGTGATCCGCCGACGCACCGACGGCCGTGCCGGTGCGGACTGATCGGTCTGGTCGGCAGTCAAACCTTCCGCGCGCGATATTGCCGGAATTCCTTGCCCCGGGCGACAGAGGGTGAGCACGGAATGACCTCCGGTCGACCGTCCGTCGCCGTGCTCGAAATGGGCTCGCGGGATCGTCCGGTGCTCGTTTCCGACGCATTACCAAGGGGCATCTCTCCCTCGGCATACGCTGAAGGAGGTCCGGGGGTGGCGTTGATGGTGGCGCGTGAAGTGCCGACTTCATCGACCATGGCAGTGCCGCACGGCCCAGCGAGTGTCGGGGTCGCACGGCGCCGACTGCGTCGAGATCTGGGCGACCGGCAGATACCCGAACCGGTCATCGATGATGCCGTACTGATCCTTTCCGAACTGTTGAGCAATGCGTGCCGGTACGCCCGTCCGCTCGGCCCGCTGCCGGCGCTCGGCCGCAGCGCCCGGGCCGAGGTGCTCGGGCAGGTGCTGGTCGGCGTGCCGTCCGTCCCGTCCGTTCCGTCCGGCCCCTCCGTCCCGTCCGGGGCGCACGCCGCGGACGGCGGCCGGGAGCACGGCGAGGGCACGGACGAGCCGGACGGCGGTGTGCTGGTCCGCTGGCAGATGCACGCCGACGGCGTGCTCACCCTGGAGGTCACCGACGGCGGGGCGGCCACCCGGCCGCTGCCCGCCAGTCCCTCGCTGACCTCGCGCGGCGGCCGCGGCCTGGGCATCGTCGACCGACTGGCCAGCGACTGGGGCGTGCGCGACGCGCCCGGCGAGGTGACGGTCTGGGCGGCGCTGCCCGCCCGCAGCCGGCACGCCCGGCACACCGGGGGCGACGCCCGCAGCGCGTAGGGCCCGTCCTCGCGCCCCCGGTGCCGGCGCGCCCCGGCGCGTTCGCGCGCGCCGGGGGTAGCGCAGGTGCCGGAGGAACGTCAGTAGGCTTCCCGGGACACAGGACCACCGTTCCCGGGAGAGCCGCACCATGGGCAAGAAGGCCGCCAAGAAGGCGCCGCAGCGTCAGTCCACCACCGCCGTCACGGGCGAGATCCCCGTGGTCGGGGCCCGAGAGGACTGCCCCTGCGGCTCGGGCCGCCGCTACAAGGCCTGCCACGGCCGGGAGGCTTCGCACGCGGTGCAGGAGCTGGTGCACCGCCCGTTCGAGGGCCTGTCGGGCGAGGCCGACTGGGTGGCGCTGCGCGAGCTGGTGCCCGCCGCCACGGTGCCGCTGACGCTGGCCGCCGGGGTGGCCGAGGGCGCCAACGGCGAGGTCCCGTCGGTGACCCTGGCCACCGTGCTGCCGCTGGCCTGGCCGGCCCTGCGCCGCCAGGACGGCTCGATCCTGCTCGGCCTGCAGACCCAGTCCTCCTCCGGTGACCTCAGCCGCGACCTCGGCGACGCCCTGGAGCTGGCCCTGGCCACCGAGCCGGGCACCCCGGTGCCGGCCCGCCGGACCGTGCCGGGCGGGCGCCGCCTGCAGGACATGCTGGACGCCACCGCCGCGTTCGCGCCCGCCGTGCACACCGGCTTCGAGTTCTGGCTGGAGGACGCCGAGACCGCCACCGGCGAGGTCGCCGCCTCCCTGGAGCGCGCCAACGCCTCGGCCATCCCGACCGAGAAGCTGGCCGGTGTCGACGCCGCCTACTGGTGCGGCACCCCGGACAAGAACCACCTGCGCTGGGTGATGACCGTCCCGGAGGAGCAGCTGCTGGACGCGCTGGCCCGGCTGAACGCCGCCGGTGAGGCCTCGCTCGGCCCGGACACCCGCCTGGTCGGCTCGTTCCGCGCGCACGGCCTGACCGTCCCGGTGTGGGACCTGCCGCTCGCGATGACCGCCGCCGACTGCGAGAAGCCGGCCGCCGAGTTCGGCGAGCGGCTCGCCGCCGTCCTCGCCGACGCGACCCCGCTGACCGCCGAGGAGCGTCGCGCCCGCGCGAACCTGGTGAACCGTCAGGTCACCCTGAACTAAAGCGCGCAGGATCCGCGTGATACGCGTCACATTGTCGCGGTGAACGCGCAATTTCCGGGCGTGGAGGGCGTCTTGGAAATTGGCGCGGGCGCGGATCCTTGTTACTGTCTAAAGAGTCCGGCCGCTGGTGCATCCCCCGTCGCCAGCGGCCGGATCTTTTGTTTTTCCGGCGGGCCGCGTGGATCACCGCGGATCAGTACGCCGAGCGGCCGCTGTCCAACCGGACCGTCGCATCGACCAACTCGCCCAGCAGCGGCCCGACCTGCGGCAGCCAGACCCCGCCGCCCACCCCCGGTCGCGGCGCCAGCACCCAGCGCACCCGGCCGGCCGAGCCGCCGGGCGGCAGCGGCAGGAAGCCGCCCGGCCCGTGATAGCGCAACGATCCCGGCACCCAAGGGAGTTGGGCGAGCATCTCGCCGAGCGCATCCAGCGAGTACGGGGCCACCAGCAGCGCGTAGCGGCCCGGCATCGCCAGCACCGGGCCGAGCGGCATCCGCAACGCGCCCAGGTAGGCCAGCGCCCGCGCCCCGGCCTCCGCGGGCAGGCTGACCGCGGAGACCGTGGAGCCGGTGGCGGCCAGCACCGTCGCGTCCGGGCTCTGCCGCTCCCACCACCAGCGCACCATCCGGGCGTCCGTGGTGGCGGCCAGCAGCGAGGGGTCGTGCGGGTGCACGCCGGGGACGGTGCAGTCCCGGTCGCCGCAGGAGCAGCGCCCACCGCTCAGCACGGTGCCCGGCACCACGGGCCAGCGGTGGTCGACGGCGGCCGCCAGGGCCGCGGCCAGTCGGGCGGCACGCTCCTCCGACCGGTCCTTCGGGTTCTCACGCATGGCGCTCGTTCCTTTCCCTGACCGCTCGGCTCGCTCCGCTCCGTCGGCATCCGTCGGGATCCTCCGCGCGGGCCCGCCGCGGCACGGCCCCGGGCGGTGCGGAGCGGGCGGCAATGCGGACGGGGCGGCTACGACGAGGAGCACGGTGTGGAGCACGACATGAGAAGGGCCGTGCACTGGAAACAGCCCTTGGAACGAGAATCCCGTATGCGACCGGATGGACGCCGCCCGGGCGCGTTTGGTTCCACCGTACGAGTGAGAGACTTCCGGCCGACCCGGCTCCCGGGCGGCACGGGCATACGATCCGGACGGCCGCCCGGTCCGTCCCCTCGGTTCTGCCCGTTCGCGGCTCGCTCCATGCCTCCCGGTCCGACCGGCGCGCACACGAACCCCGCACGCCCTCCGACCGGGTCGCAATGGCCGTGGAACCGGCCACCGCGTCGTCCTGGATCTGGACATGCCCCGAATGGCCTGTGTAGAAGTGGTGGCATTGCTGTCGATCAATGACGAGTAGTAGCGAATCGAGGCGAAACACGCCCTTTGGCCGTGCTCGCTCCACATTGGCCGTACCTGGGGGTTTCGCATGGCACGTAGCACCGCGTCAGGAGTGGCGGCATGACCGAGTCCCACCCGCCGACGGCCCTCCCGTCGACGACGACCGCCGAACCGGGCGAAACCGGCTGCGCAGGCGGGCTCACCGTCCTCGACCCGCCGGGACTCCCCGGCCCCGCCGACGCCCAGGACGGCCCCGCGGACGCGCCGGGCGCACCGGACGGCCCGGCCGACGACCGCACGGCACCGTCCACCGCCGTGCAGGACCGTTTGGCCGGACGCCTGTCCGATATCACCGCCCTGCACGAGCACACCGAGCGGCTCGCCCGGGCCCGCGGCCTCGCCACCACCCTGGACACCCTCCTCGCCTCCGGCGCCGCCCTGCTCGGCGCCCGCCGCGGCGTCCTGGTCACCCGGATGCCCGGCGGCGGCCCCGGCCAGCCGGTCGGCCTCGGCCTCGACCGCGCCAGCCTCGGCGCCCTGGAGACCGTCCCGCCCGAGCAGAGCCTGCTCGGACGGCTGCTGCGCGAACGGGACCGGCCCGAGCAGCTGCACTCCCCCGACCTCGCCGAGGACCCGGCCATCGGCGCCCGGCTGCGCGAACTCGCCGTCCACCTCGGCCTCGGCGGCGCCTTCGGCCTGCCGCTCGCCACCCCCGAGGACGGCCCGCTCGCCGCCGCCCTCTGGTTCTGGGACGAGCCCGCCGAGCCGACCGAGTGCCGGCGCGAACTGGCCCGCCACTACTCCGCGATCGCCGCCCCGCTGCTCGCCAAGCAGCTGGAGGCGGAACAGATCCGGCGCACCACCGAGGCGCTGCGCCGCGGCCTCCTGCCCGACCACCTCCCCCAGACCGCCGGGCTGCGACTGGCCGCCCGGCTCGTCCCGGCCGGGCTGGACCGCTCCTGCGGCAGCGACTGGTACGACGCGATCCCGCTGCCGGACGGCACCGTCGGCCTCACCGTCGGCTCCGTCTCCGGCGACGGCCCGGGCGCCGGCCCCGGCTCGGCCCCCGGCGCGGCCGCCGCGATGGGCCGGGTGCGGGCCGCGCTGCGGGCCTACGCGGTGCTGGAGGGCGAGGACCCGGTCTCCGTCCTGGGCGACCTGGAGCTGCTGCTCAAGACCACCGAGCCGACCCGCACCGCCACCGCCGTCTACGCCTGGGTGGAACCCGAGGAGCGCCGGGTCACCCTGGCCGGCGCCGGGCACTGCCCGCCCGTCCTGGTCGGCCGGCGCGGCGCCGAGTTCGTGGAGACCTCGCTGTCCGCCCCGCTCGGCATGCTGGCCTGCTGGGAGGCGCCCGGGGTGGAGTTCACCGCCGAGCGCGGCGACACCCTGCTGCTCTACACCGAGGGCCTGGCCCGCCGCTGCGGCCCGACCCTGCACGCCGGGCAGGCCAACCTGCGCCGGGCCGCCGCCGACGCCCCGCGCGACGTGCGGATCGACCCGGACCGGCTCTGCGCCCACCTGCTCGCCGTCTGCCCGGCCCCGGAGGCCGCGACGACGGCCACCGACGACCTGATGCTGCTGGCGGCGCGCTTCGAGTAGCCGCGCGTTCCCGCGCGTTCCCGCGCGTGCACACGTCTCCCCGAGGTCTGCGGGGCCCGGACGGACGCACCCGGACCGGGCCCGGACGGATGTACCGGGCCCGAACCGACGAGCGACCGGGCGTCCGTACCATGGACGCACGGCCGCCCGCGCGTGTCGCGATCCGACACTCCCCCGAGGGGCGGCGGTACCACCCCCAAGGAGGCGTTGCACGTGACCGAGGACCGCACCCCCGCGGTGGCCGAGAACCCCGAGGCCGAGGGCGGCGACGAGCCGCAGGAGTTCAAGGGCCGCAAGAACGGGCTCTACGGCGAGATCTCCGACGAGCTGGCCGCCTCGATGAAGTCCGGCTGGGCCGACACCGAGCTGCACGGCCTCTCCCCGGTCGCGCAGGCCCCGTACGCGGCCGAGCGCCGTGCCAAGCTGTCCGCCGCCTACCCGGGCGAGCGCCTCGTCGTCCCGGCCGGCAACCTGCGGGTGCGCTCCAACGACACCGACTACGCCTTCCGCGCCTCCAGCGAGTACGTGCACCTCACCGGCGACCAGACCGAGGACGCGGTGCTCGTCGCCGAGCCGACCGGCGGGACCGGCCACGCGTTCGCGCTCTACCTGCTGCCCCGCTCGGACCGCGAGAACGGCGAGTTCTGGCTGGACGGCCACGGCGAGCTGTGGGTCGGCCGCCGGTACAGCCTGAGCGAGCAGGAGCAGCTGCTCGGCCTGCCCGCCCGCGACGTCCGCAAGGCCGCCGAGGAGCTGGCCGCGGCGGCCGGGGACTCCACCGTCCCCACCCGGATCGTCCGCGGCTACGACGCCGGCCTGGAGGCCGCGCTGGCCGACGCCCTGGACGCCGACAAGGACGCCGAGTTCAAGGAGTTCCTGAGCGGCCTGCGGCTGGTCAAGGACGAGTGGGAGATCGGCGAGCTGCGCGCCGCCTGCGACGCCACCGTCAAGGGCTTCACCGACGTGGTCCGCGAGCTCGGCCAGGCCGTCGCCACCTCCGAGCGCTGGATCGAGGGCACCTTCTGGCGCCGCGCCCGGGTCGAGGGCAACGACGTCGGCTACGGCACCATCGCCGCCGCCGGCCCGCACGCCACCACCCTGCACTGGGTCCGCAACGACGGCGACGTGCGCCCCGGCGAGCTGCTGCTGCTGGACGCGGGCGTGGAGACCCACACCCTGTACACCGCCGACGTCACCCGTAGCCTGCCGATCGACGGCCGCTTCACCGAGCTGCAGCGCAAGATCTACGACGCGGTGTACGACGCCCAGGAGGCCGGCATCGCCGCGGTGAAGCCCGGCGCCCGCTTCCGCGACTTCCACGAGGCCTCGCAGCGGGTGCTCGCCGAGCGCCTGCTCGCCTGGGGCCTGCTGGACGCCTCGGCGTACGACGTCGAGAAGGTCCTGGAGCTGGGCCTGCAGCGCCGCTGGACCCTGCACGG
The DNA here is from genome assembly GCF_044767225.1 of Kitasatospora sp. NPDC101447. NCBI lineage: Bacteria > Bacillati > Actinomycetota > Actinomycetes > Kitasatosporales > Streptomycetaceae > Kitasatospora > Kitasatospora sp. NPDC101447. The sequence continues at coordinate 107,427 of NZ_JBIWNL010000025.1, read as the reverse complement.
CACCGGGCACATGCTCGGCCTGGACGTCCACGACTGCGCCCACTCCCGCCGCGAGGAGCACGTCGACGCCCTGCTGGTGCCCGGCATGGTGCTCACCGTCGAGCCCGGCCTGTACTTCCAGCTGGACGACCTGACCGTGCCGGAGGAGTACCGCGGCATCGGCGTCCGGATCGAGGACGACATCCAGGTCACCGCCGACGGCAACGAGAACCTCTCGGCCGGCCTGCCCCGCCGCTCCGAGGACGTCGAGGCCTGGATGGCCTCGCTGGCCTGAGCCCGGCCCGAACCCGGCCTGAGCCGGCCGGACCCTTGTCCGAGCCGCCGTACGCCGAAGGGCCCGGCCTCCCGAACTGCTCGGGAGGCCGGGCCCCGGTGCGTCCGGGGGTGTCAGCGCTGGACGGTGGGCCGGACCGCGGCGGTCGCGCCGCGGTGGCCGTCCGAGTTCCCGCCGACCTGGATCTCCACCGGGCCGGCGCTGCCGGTCCGCTTCAGGCCCACCCGGAAGGTGTACTCCACCGGGTTGCCGTGCAGGACGCCGACCAGCTCGGCCGGCGCCACCCCGAGGCTGCCGTTGCAGTCCGCGGTCACCTCGAAGGACTTCCACTCGTTGCCGACCTTGGCCTCCATCGTGACGTCCGACCCGGTCAGGCCGGCGCCCGTGGGCAGGGACAGCCGCACCACCGGGCGCAGCAGGGCCGACCCGTCCGGCGACGAGACCTTGAAGGAGAACTCGGTCGGGGCCTTGCCGACGACCAGCGCGGTCGGGGCGGACACCGAGGTCACGACGGGGCGGTGGCGGTCCACGACCGAGGCGCCGACCACGCTCTTCGTCATGACCGAGAGGGAGTGCGGCAGCACGGCGTCCGCCTCGACGGCCAGCCGGCCCGGCTGGTTGCCCGCGTCGAGGACCATCCGGTACTCGACGGTCCGGCTCTCGCCCGCGGCCAGGGTGAACGCCACGTCGTCGCCGGTCCCCGCGTAGTCCATCCCGCCGCCCTGGCTCAGCGACGGCAGGGCCTTCCAGCCCGAGGCGTCCTTGCGCTCCAGCGTGCCCCGCGCCATCGAGAGCATCTGCGTGCACTGCGCACCCTCGTACTCCTGGGTGGCCACCACCGGCGCCACCGCGCGGCTGCCCGAGGCGTCGTTGTTCTTCCAGGTCACCGAGAAGGGCACCTGGTCGCCCACCTGGACCTGCCGGCCCTCGCCCAGGCCGTTGAAGGTGATCGCGATGCCGCCGTTCCCGGTGACGGGCGTGGTCACGGGCTTGGTGACGGGCTTGGTCACGGGCTTGGGAGCGTCCTTGGCGGTGTCCTTGGCCGTGTCCTTGGTGGTGGTCCTGGTGGTGTCCGTGGCCGTGGTGGCCACCACGGCGGGCGTCACGACGGCGGCCGGCGCGGTGGCGGTCGGGGCGGCGGAGGGGGCGGCGGTGGCGGCGCTCGGCGCGGCCTCGGTGGGCGCCACGGAGGCCGCAGCCGGCGCGCTCGTGGCGGATCGGACGGCGGTGGGGGCGGGGGCGGCCCGGTGGGCGGCCTCCGAGGCGTCGCAGGCGGAGGCGCCGATGGCAGCCACCACAACGAGCGGGACGATCTTCGCAATACGGGCGATAACGGACGCGTTCATGTGACAGTCCCCCCAGAGGACACAGTGCTGGTGATGTCGGATGAGCGGACGCCTTGCCCTGCGTCCCGAGGAACCGGCCCGAGCCCCGGCCCCGCCGGCCCGCTCTCCCCGCCTCTCACCCTGATAGACGTCCATCCCGGCAGGGGGTTGCAGGTGGATCCGAAGGTTTTTCCGCAACCTCGCCCCGGAACGCCGAAAGACGCCGTGACCAGGGGTTTTCCTGGTCACGGCGCCTCTCGGCGGCCGCCGGTCGACTACCTCACGATGTTCTCGAAGGCGATCTTCTCGCCGATCACGGTCAGCGAGCCGCTGCCGTCGTACGGCAGCGTCGCCTGCATCCGAATCGGCATGATCCCCGGTCCGTCGGCAGGGTCGACGCTCATGCGGTACATCACCGTGTGGCTCGCGCCCGGCGCCAGGGGGAAGGCGGCGGCCTTGCCGGCCGTCGCGTAGTCCATGCCGCTTCCGGGCGACATGCTCACCTTGGTCCAGGTGCCACCGTCCTGGCGCTCCAGCGTGCCGACGTTCATCGGGATCGGGCTGTTCGGCGTCCCCGGGTAGGGGTCGGTGAAGACCAGCGGCTGGACCGCCGGCAGGTTGACCGTGCCGGTGTTCCGGTACGTCACCACGATGCTCACCGGCAGCGGGTCCTTGACGGACACCATTCCCCCCGGAAGTATCCCGCTGTACGTCACGGCGACGGTGTCGCGGTTCACCGCCGGGGGGTCCGGAGCCTCCGACGCCACCCCCGGCGCCTTGTGGCCGCTGACGTCCAGGCTGTTGACGATCGCCTGCAGGCCGGCCTGGTAGTCGTCCTTGAGGCCGCTCGCCGCCACGTACACCTGGTCCGAACTCAGGGCCCACATCTGGGACGTGAACGAGTCACCGGGCTTGCAGGTGGCCTTCCACTGGGTCTTGTCGCCCGTCTTCCCCGCGATGGTGGGCCGGGTCCGCACGGCCGGGGAGACCGACGAGTATGGCCCGGTGGGGATGTAGGGATGACCCCAGATCGGGCAGGACGGCTGGTGGCTCCAGCCCGAGCTTGAGGCCATGTCGCCCATCGTGGGCCAGATGGCGTGCGCGCTCTCGTCCGGGGTGTTGTAGACCGTGACGTAGACGCCGTACGGCTCGCACTCGTCCTGGGACCAGTTCGACGAGGAGTCCGTCGGCGCGCCCGGGCTCAGGACGCAGACCGTGGAGGCGTCGAGCGGCACCGTCTTCCAGCCCGCCGGCACCTTGAACTTGACGCCGCGGAACGAGTACGACGTCGCCGGACCCACCGGGGGTGCGGTGTTGGTGGCCGACGCGCTGGAGGACGGGGTGCCGTCGGCGAGGGGGAGGTCGGTCTCGGGCTCACCCGTCGTGGTGTCGGTGGCCGTGGGGGTCGCCGACGGGGTGGGAGTGACGGTCGGCTCGGCGGTCGGGCTCGGGGAGGTCGTCAGTGAGGCGGCCGGCGGCGGCGGGGTCTGGTCGTGGGCGACCGGCTCACCGTGGAAGGTGAGCACGCCGAGCGCCATCGCCGCGGCCAGGCCGAGCGGGACGGTGACGGCGTACACCGGGCGCAGTCGGCGGATCCGGCTCTTCGGGGGTGCGGCCGGGCGCAGGCTGTTCGCCGTGACCAGGGCGGCGCGCGCGCCCATCGCCTCGCGGAGCAGCCGTTCGGTCGGGGTTTCGGCCGGCCCGTCGCCGTCGCCGCCGATACGGCGGGGGAACTTGTCGGTCATCTAACCTTCTCCAGGTGCTTTTCCAAGGCGTCCAGGGCACGACTGGCCGTGGACTTCACGGCACCCCGGGAGAGCCCCAGGGTCTCGGCTATCTGCGCCTCCGACATGTCGGACCAGTAGCGCAGCACCAGCACCTCTCGCTGGCGGGGAGTCAATTCCTGCATCGCCACCAGGACCCGACGGTGCTCGTCGTTGAGGACGGCGTGGTCCTCCGCCGAAGCGGCGTCGGGCTCGTGCGGCGGCACGTACTCGCGGGCGGTCTTGCGGCGGCGCAGCATCGAGCGGGCGCCGTTGACCACGGACGTCCGCAGGTACCCGAGCGCGTTGTCCAGGTCGTCCAGCTCCTCGCCGTGGCGCTGGTAGAGCTGGGTGAAGGCCTCCTGGACGACGTCCTCGGCCAGGTCCTGGTGGTCGACCAGGAGCACGGCCATCCGCACCAGGCCGAGCCGGTGGGCGTGGTAGAGGTCGGTCAGGGTGGGCCGTTCCTCCTCGGGCTTGCGACCGCCGCGCAGCAGCCGGAAGCCGGAGCGGCGCTGCTTCACCTCCTGCTCGGTGACGGGGCCGGCGAGGGGCTCGCCGACCTCCTGCGCGCCGAACAGCGCGGCGACCACACCGCGGACGGTGAAGCCGCGCGCCTTTCCCGGCACGACGGTCGGCCCGATGGCCATGGACATGCGCGTTTCCGCTTTCCCCCGGGACGGTGACGGCGTTCGCCGCACCGTCAGGTCCACCTGATCAAGATCGTGATCGGGGGGATCCTCCCAGCTGCCCTCGCCTCGGTTCCCTCCGCCCCCACACCTAGTGGACGTGTAGCAGGGGTGGAGGTTGCAGGTGGGTTCGAAGAAATGTCCGAGGAACCCGGGACGGCTAGACTCACCGGCGTTCCGCCACCCGTGAGCAGGGGGTTCGCATGGCCGAGCAGGACGTCGAGGGCGCGGTCGGCACCGACACCGGAACCGCCGGCGCGACCGCCGGCGCGACCGCCGCCGGAATCACCGTCGGCACCGCCACAGCCACCGAGCAGCGACCGCGACCGGTGGCCGTCGCCATCGGCCGGCGGCCGGAGCCCGTGCACGACGTCGCGGTGTACGCCTTCGAGGGCATGGCCCCGTTCGAACTCGGCGTCGTGGTCGAGGTGTTCGGGCTGGCCCGGCCCGAGCTGACCGGGCTGCTGGCCACCCCCTGGTACGGCCTGAAGGTGTGCGCCGACCGGCCCGGGACGGCGCTGGACGCGGTGGGCGGCTTCACGCTGACCGCCCGGCACGGGCTGGACGAACTGGCGGCCGCCGACACGGTGGTGGTCCCCGGGGTGCCGAACGCCTTCGGCGGCGAGGTCTCCCCCGGGCTGGTGGCGGCACTGCGCACGGCGCACGAGCGCGGCGCCCGGATCGTGTCGATCTGCTCGGGCGCCTTCGCGCTGGCCGCCGCCGGGCTGCTGGACGGCCGGGAGGCGACCACCCACTGGCGGTACGCCGAGCTGCTGCAGCAGCGCCACCCGGCGGTGCGGGTCAACCCGGACGTGCTGTACGTGGACAACGGGGACGTGCTCACCAGCGCGGGCAGTGCGGCCGGGATCGACCTCTGCCTACACCTGGTCCGCCGGGACCACGGCGCCAAGGTGGCCAACACCGTGGCCCGCCGCTTCGTGGTGGCGCCGCACCGGGACGGCGGCCAGGCCCAGTTCATCGAGGCGGCGGTCGGCACGGTCGAGGAGGAGGACGACGGGATCGCCCGCAGCATGCAGTGGGCGCTGGACCACCTGTCGTCCCCGCTGACCGTCCCGGTGCTGGCCCGCGCCGCCCGGATGTCGGACCGCTCGTACCTGCGGCACTTCACCGCCCGCAACGGGACCAGCCCGATGCGCTGGGTCGTCACCCAGCGCATCGCGGCCAGCCTGCCGCTGCTGGAGTCGCCGGACGGGACGGTGGAGGAGATCGCCGCGGCCGTCGGCTTCGAGAGCTCCGCGACCTTCCGCCACCACTTCGGCCGGGTGATGCGCACCTCGCCGACCGCGTACCGGCGTTCGTTCGGACGCGGGGTCGCCTGATCGCGTCACGCCGTCACTCCCTCAGGCCGTGGCGGCCTGAGGGAGTGACGGCGTGACAGTGTGACGACCGTGTCGAGCCGTTACGCGTTCTCCCGCCGGTCGGCGTTGGCGACGATGGCGTCGTGCAGCCACTGCGCCAGGCCCGGGGCGAGCTCCTCGTACACCTTCGTCCAGCGCGGGTCGGAGACGTACAGGCCGGCCAGCCCGCGGTGGATGGTGAACGTGCAGTCGTAGAAGTTCCGGCAGATGTGCTGCCGGTGCGCCTCGGCGAGGTCCGTGGCCACCGTGCCGTCGGCGGGCTCGCCGGCGGTGATCGCCGCGGCCAGGGCGGTGTTGAGCTCGGTCATCTCGGCCTGGACCCGCTGCCAGTCGGCCTTGGAGTAGCCGCCGGTGCGGCGCTGGGACTCGGCCCAGGCAGCGGTGTCGCCCCAGCGCTGCTCGGCCTCCTGCTCCCACTCCTCCTGGTATCCCTCGCCGAAGATCTCGAACTTCTCCTCCGGGGTCAGCTGAATGCCCATTCTCCGTGCCTCCATGGCGTGTTCGACGGCTGCGGCGATGTCCTGGAGGTGCCGGATCCGGTCGGTCAGCAGTTGGTGCTGCCGCCGGAGGTGCTCGCTCGGACTGACCGAGTGGTCGTCCAGGATCGCCGCGATCTCCTCCAGGGGGAACCCGAGTTCGCGGTAGAAGAGGATCTGCTGCAGCCGGTCGAGATCGGCGTCCACGTACCGGCGGTAGCCGGAGCGGGTACGGCCGGCCGGGGACAGCAGGCCGATCTCGTCGTAGTGGTGCAGCGTGCGGACGGTCACCTTGGCGATCTTCGCCACGGCGCCGACCGAGTAGCCCTCACTGGTCATCGGAGTTCCTCCCTGGTGCTGACCACTACCCTCGGCTCTCACGTCGCGTGAGGGTCAAGCCGTCTGTCCGGGCGTCGGCCGCTCGGGCGGGCGGGCGGCCGCTCGGGCGGGCGGGCGACTGCTCGGGCGGGCGCTGCTCAGGCGTCGGCGCCGACCAGCGCCCGTTCACGCCGCCGGGCCGCCCGGCGTCCGCCGTCGCCCTGGCCGCCGGACCGGGTCCGGCGGGACTGCTGGGTGGGCCAGAGCAGCACGTACGCGGCGGAGACCACCACGAAGGCGAGCCGGACGAGGCCGCGGGCCGAGTCGGACGGCAGGAACAGCGTGCCGCCGTACAGCGCGGCCAGCGCGATCCAGCTCCACCACGGGACGAGCCGCTTCTGCCCGACCGCGTCCCAGAGCAGGGTGCCGAGCAGGATCGAGGCCGTGTAGTACGTGTAGACGCTCGGGTCGAGGAGGATCCGGGCGTCCGCGCCGAGCAGCACCACGGCCGGCCAGCGGCCGCGCCACACCGCGATGGCGCCGAGGCCGATGCCGAGCGCGAACTGGGTCGGGCGGTCCCACCAGGGGGTGGTCGGGTCGGTCACCCCGAACCAGCGCAGCGCGGAGGCGGGCTGGTTGGGGATGGTGAACTTGGCCGCCGCCATGGTGTCCAGGTTGCCCAGGTAGAACGGCAGCCAGGCGATCGCCACCAGGAGGGCGAACCAGAGCGCGGTGCGCAGCCAGGCGGGCCGGGGCAGCGCCAGGATCAGCGGGGCGAAGGCGATCGCCCACGGCTTGGAGTCCACCGCCAGCGCCAGGAAGATCGCGACCTGGGTGGGCTTGCCGCGGGCCAGGGCGTGGGCGGCGAGCGTGGTGAAGAACAGCGCGAGGACGTCGTCCAGGTGCGCGAAGCGGACCGACACCTCGACCCACATCGGGATGAACGCCAGTCCGGCGATCAGCAGCCGCTGCTGGAGCCGGCGGTGGTTGGTGCCGGTGCCCAGGTAGTAGAGGGCCGCGGTGCGGCCGATCACGACCAGCATCACCAGGCCGAGCGCGGCGCTCGCCGCCTCGGCGACCAGTTGGCCGATGTGCGGCGAGAACGGAGCGGTGAGCCGGGCCGCGGCCAGGCTGACCGGGCCGATCTGCAGCTCCGGGTGGTGGGCGTAGAGCGACAGGCCGCCGTCCGACTGGCCGCTGAAGAGCAGCTGCTCGCCCTGGCGCAGGTAGTGCCAGGAGAAGCCGCCGCTCGGCTCGACCAGGAAGAACCAGAGAACCGTCCAGGCGACCAGCAGGACGTGGTGCCTGCGGAGCGGCAGTCCCGCGATCCGTCCGGTCGCCGCCTCGTAATCCGTGGTGGCCCGTGCCGTGCGTGCTTCCCGCACCTGTCCTCTCCCCGCCGGTTCCGCCCCCCTCCGGCCGGACATCCTATGTGACGGAGGAGTACCGCCCGTGCCGCCCGCATGACCGTCCGGTGGACGGCGCGGGCGACACGGGCGTACCCGTGGAACGGTTGTCCCTGGTCAGCTGTGCTGGCCGGTCCTGCGGCGGCGCAGCACCACGAGGGTGCCGACACCGGCCACCAGGACGACGCCGCCGACGGCCGCGATCGCGGTGGTGTCGTCGCCGCCACCGGTCTGGGCCAGCGCCTTGTCCGCGTTGTCGGAGGCGGTCTTGGCCTTCTCGACGCCGCCCTGGGTGATCTTCGGCGGGGTGACGGTCGGGGTCTGCACCGGGAAGTCGATCGGCTGCTGGACGTCCGTGCTGCTGCCGGACGGCGCCGGAGCGGCGGTGGTCGCGGAGGCGGACGGCGAGCCGGTGCCGGGGGCCGGGGTGGTCGGCGCCGGGGTGGTCGGGGTCGCGGTCGCCGTCGCGGTGGCGGTGGCGGTGGCCGTCGCGGTCGCGGTCGCGGTGGCGGTCGCGGTCGCGGTCGCGGTGGCCGTGGCCGTCGGCGAGTGGCTCGTCGTCGGGGTCGGCTTGCCGGTCTTGGTCGGGGTGGCGGTCGGGGTGGGCTTGCCGCCGCCGGCCTTGATGGTGAAGCCGGCGCCCTTGATCCCGTCACAGCTGAAGCTGCCGTGGTCGTCCGGGTTGCCGGTGTCGGCGGAGAACACCACCGGGACGACGCCGGCCTTGCCCAGCGGGGTGTCCTGGGCGAAGGAGGCGCGGACGTCGATGTCGATGTGCTTGCCCTGGCCGATGTAGAGCAGCGCGTCGTCGGCGGCGTTGCCGTCGGTGACGTCGCCGAGCAGCATCAGCACGGCGCTGTCGTCGCCGTCGCCGCCGCCGGGCGCGACGGCACCGGTCTTCCAGGTGCCGCCACCGGGCAGGCCGGCCGGCAGCTTGTACTCGACCTTGAGGTCCTTCGCCTTGAGCGAGCCCGCCTTGTTCTTGAACTTCAGCAGCGGGTAGGCGACGAAGTCGCTCTTGGTCGAGTTGTCGATCCGGTAGGTGAACACGCGGGCGTCGCCGCCGGCGATGAAGGTGTCCGGAACACCGCGCACCGAGAGGTCCAGGGCCTTGTGGCCCGCCTTCTCGGCCGGGGCGGACGCGGAGGCGGAGCCGGTGACTCCGACGGCCATGGCGCCCTGGGCGCCGGCCAGCACGAGCGAGGACGCGAGCGCGGCGGCGCCGGCGAGGGCAAGACTGCGACGTATGGACAAGGGAGACCTCACGGACGTTTCCGGGCGAGGCCCGGGCGCGAGGGGGCGGCCGCAGACGCCCCGTCCCCCCGCGAAGCTGAAAGTGCGACGGAGAGTACCGAATGATCCGGCCGAGCCGGAAGGCGGGTGCCGCACTGTGCCCGAGCGGTGGAAGTGACGCGCCCGGTTCGTCCAACTCCGTCCAGGTGCAGCGCTTTTGCGCTTTGCCAAAAGATGACCGGGAGTGACGGGTACACGTCCGGAGGACCGTACCGCACCCGGGACGGGAGCGGTACGGGTGCCGGGGGTCGGATCGTCAGCGCGATGCCGGGGGCGGGGCGGGGGAGCGGGCGCGCGTCAGCGCGCGTCAGCCCGCGAAGAAGGACTTGGCCGCGATCAGCGCCCGCTCGTCGCGCAGCACGTCGCCCGGGCGGGTGCCGTTGCCGAGCAGCACGCCGCCCCAGCGCATCCGCATGTACTCGGCGGTCAGCCGGAGCGTGCCGATCAGCGGCTCGGCCTTGTCGTCGGAACCGCTGAGGGCGGTGACTCCCCACAGGGTGGCGCCGCCCATCCGGGTGCGGAAGTCCAGTCCGGGCACGCGGAGCCAGCCCGACCAGTGGTCGAGGTAGAGCTTGGCGCTGGTCGGCAGCGTGTACCAGTACAGCGGCGCGACGAGGACCAGGTCGGTGGCCGCCAGGGTGGCGTCCAGCAGGGTCCGCTCGTGGCCGACCGGCTCGGGGTAGCTGCCGTCGCCGTCGTGCCGCAGGTCCCGGAAGACGGGCAGCGGGTGCTCGTCGAGCCGCAGCCAGCGCTGCTCGGCCCCGGCCGGCAGGCTCGACTCGGCGGCCAGCCGCGCGAGTCGGGCGGAGTTGCCGTCGGTGCGCGCGCTGGCGTCGAGGAACAGGAAGCGGCGCGGCTCCCCGGCGCCGGACGGCTCGTCGAAGGACTGGTGGTCGGACGGCTGATCGGACGGCTGCTGGTCGGACATCGGCTTTCCCCCGGGTCGCACGGTGCGGACGAGGGTGCGAGCACCCGGCCCACTCCGGTTATTCCGCGCCCGCGCCGCTGCGCGCGCCCCGGCCGTCGGCTACGCGGGCGGCCCGCCGGTCACTCCGGCAGTCCGGCCCGGCGGCGGGCGACGGCGGCGACCGCCGCCCAGTCCTTGTCGCCGTCGCCGTGCGCCAGCGCGTCCAGGAAGGCGTCCCGCAGGATGCTGCCGAAGGGCAGCGGCACGTGGCGGGCGGCCCCCGCCTCCAGCGCGAGGCCGACGTCCTTGAGCCCGAGCGGCAGCCGGAAGCCGGCCGGCTCGTACCGCCGCTCGGCCACCATCGCGCCGTAGCCGGAGTAGATCGGCCCGGGGAAGAGCGTGCTGGTGAGCATCTCGACCAGGTCGGTCGGCCGGACCCCGTGGGCGTCGGCCAGGCTGCACGCCTCGGCCAGCGACTCGATCGCGCAGGCCAGCAGGAAGTTGGTGCTGATCTTGGCGGTGTTGGCCTGCCGGGGGCTCTCGCCGAAGTGCCAGGTGCGCTGCCCCATCGCGGCGAACAGCGGCTCGGCCCTGGCCAGCAGGTCGGCGGCGCCCGCGGCGAGGATGTTCAGCCGGCCCTCGGCCGCGACCGGCGGCCGGCCGAGGACGGGCGCGGCGACGTAGCCGATGCCGTGCTCGGCGTGCAGTGCCTCGGCCCGCTCGGCGAGCGCGAGAGAGACGGTGGCCATGTTGACGTGCAGGGTCGCCGCGGCGCCGGTCAGCAGGGCGGGGTCGAGCAGCAGGCGCTCGACCGCGTCGTCGTTGGCGAGCATGGAGACCACCGTGTCGGCGTCGAACACCTCCGCCAGTGAGTCGGCCGCCTGAGCGCCCTCGGCCACCAGGGCGGCCACCGGCTCGGGCGAGCGGTTCCAGACCCGTACGGTGTGACCGGCCCGCAGCAGGCTGCCGGCCATGCCCCGCCCCATCGAACCCAGCCCCACGAAGCCGACCGTCGTCCCGGTCATCCGCGCACTCCCGTCGCCGCTGTCGATCACTGCGGCCGACTGTACGTCAGGATGCGAACGGACCCCGGCCGGTCACGGCGCCCTGGCCGGTCACGGCGCCCTGGCCGGTCACTGCGCCGGGCCGCTCGGGCCGGTCAGGCGCAGGCGCGCGCCGGCATCCGGGTGCGGTGCGCGGCGGCCCCGCGCTCCAGCTCGGCGATCACCCGGCCGCGCAGCAGCTCGTACTGGGCCTGCAGTCGGCCGGGACGGGCCGGGCGGGCGACCGGGCGGCCGGGGCCGACCAGCTCGTCCGGCCCGAACTGCTCGCGGGTGAGATCGATCTCGAAGCCGGTGGCGAAGCGGTTCCACCAGTGGAGGTCCGTCCGGACCCCGTCGACGTGCACTTCGCCCATCATCAGCTCGCCGCCGAGCAGGTCGTGCACCACCATCGCCGTCACCCCGCACTGGCCGCGGGCGGGATTGTCGGGACGCCAGTGGGCCAGATCCTCGGGCGCACAGGTGTCGACACCCCAGGAGGAGCGGATCGCACGTTCGATGTCGTTGAGGGTCCACGCCGTCATACCGGGAAGCCTGCCACGCGGCACTGACAGCGGCAGCGGCTTTTCGAAGGGTCACCCCGTGTTCTGCGGCGACCCTCCCGGCGTTCACCCGAATGAGTCAATGAAACCGGCCGGTCGGCCATCCCGCGTCACGGGACGGCCGACCGGCCGGGCGTCACCCCGCCGACGGGGTGCGGGGGGAGGTCACCCCACCGACGGGGCGACGGGGCGGGGAAGCGTCACTTCGCCAGCTCGGCGACGCCGGCCTGCGCGAACTGCTCGTCCAGGTCGCCGCTGGGCGCGCCCGCGACACCGACCGCCGCGACCGGAGCGCCCTTCGACTGCACCGGGGCGCCGCCGGCCAGGAACAGCGTGCCCGGGATGTCCTTGAGGTTCGGGGCCTGGGCCAGGCGCTTGGCCAGCTCCGAGGTCGGCGCGTTCCAGGAGACCGCCGTGAAGGCCTTGCGCTCGGCCGACTCCGGGGCCTGCGGGCCGGCGCCGTCGCCCTTCAGCAGCACACGGGTGACACCGTCCCGGTCGACGACCGCGACCGACACGTGCTGGCCGGCCTTGGTCGCCGCGTCCAGGGCGGCCTGGGCGGCGCGGGTGGCGGCGTCGATGGTCAGGCCGGTGCTCTGGGCGAGGTTCTTGTTCTGCGTGTCGGCCTTCACCGCGGCCGGAGCCGCCGGGGTCTCGGTGGTCTCGGCGCTGGCCGAGACGGCGCCCACGGTGGCGGCGGCGATCGCGGCGGCGGCGACGGCGCCGGTCAGCACCCGGGTGCGCACGGAGGTCTTCTTCATGGTCCAGCTCCTCGACGGTTCTGCGGGGTGGTGCGGGGATCAGGGGGCGCCGGGCCGAGGCGGACCGCCCGGCGGCGTGCTTCGATCCTCCGTCCGGGACCGGGGCCGCCACATCGACGGTCCGGCGCGTGCGTCCGGGCATGATGGGGGACGGCGGCGTCAACCGATCGGCTGATGCGGGACCGGGCCGGACGGGTCACCATCGAGGGATCGGCGCAGGTCAGTACGGTCTGCCGCCCGCACGCACCCGGTGCGCGGCCGGTGCCGGTGGGCGGCCCCCGCGCCGCCCGGACCGCGCGCCATCCGTCCGACCAGGAGCCACCCGTGCCACAGCCCCGCCCCGCCGCCGGCCGGCCCGGCACCGTCGGCCGGCCCGGCAGTGTCGGCCTGCCCGGTACCGCCGGCCGCGACGCCGGCGATCCGGACGCGGGCCGACTGGCGGTGCTGCTGGACTCCGCCTTCGTGGTCCTGCTCGCCGCCTCGCTCAACCGCTACCTCAGCCACCACTCCGGCAGCCCCCAGGCGCCCTGGGTGATCGGGCTGAGCGTCGCCCTGGCCGTCGCCCAGCCGGCCGGCTCCTGGCTCGACCACCACCGTCCGACCGCGTCGGGCCGGCGCCGCCGGTGGCCGCTGGGGCTGGTGGTCACGCTCTGGGTGGTGCTGGTGCTGCTCGCCCCGAGCTTCGCCTGGTGCGCCGTCCCGCTGATCTACACCGCCCTGCGGGCGCTGCCCGCAAGGGCGGCGATCCCGCTGGTGGGCGCACTGACCCTGCTGGTGGTGATCGCCGAGATCCGGCTCCCCGGCGGGGTGGACGCCACCCTCGTCCTGCTGCCGCCCACGGTCGCCGCGCTCGGCACCGGCGTCTTCCTCTTCATGGCCCGGCAGGCCGACCGGCAGCGCGCGCTGATCACCGACCTGGTCCGCACCCGGCGCGAACTCGCCGCCACCGAACGGCGCGAGGGCACCCTGGCCGAGCGCGAGCGGCTGGCCGTGGAGATCCACGACACCCTGGCGCAGGGCCTGTCCAGCCAGCAGATGCTGCTGCAGGCCGCCGACCGCACCTGGGACACCGATCCGGCGACCGCCCGCACCCACGTCCGGACCGCCGCCGAGGTGACCGCCCGGAACCTCGCCGAGGCCCGCCGCTTCGTCCACGACCTCGCGCCGGCCGAGCTCGCCGAGGGCCGCACCCTCGACGGGGCGCTGCGGGCGCTGGCCGGGCGGGAGTCCGCCGAGAGCGGCCTGCCGGTCCGCTTCCACCTGGACGGCACGCCGGTACCGCTGCCCACCGCCGCGCAGTCCGCGCTGCTGCGGATCGCCCAGGGGGCGCTGGCCAACGTCCGCGAGCACGCCGGGGCCTCGACCGCGGCGATCACGCTGTCCTTCCTCGGCGACCAGGCCGTCCTGGACATCGCGGACGACGGGCTGGGCTTCGACCCGGAGGCCGCGGGCACCGGGGGCGGCCGCGGGTACGGACTGCCCGCGATGCGCGCCCGGCTGCGGCAGTTGGGTGGCACGCTGACCGTGGAGAGCAGCCCCGGCGAGGGCACCGTCGTCTCCGCCGTGATCCCCCTGGAGCACCGATGAACGCGCGAACCGAAGTCCTCGACCACCTCGGCGACGTCGACGAACTCGACCACCTCGACAACGTCGACGAACTCGGTGACGTCGACGAACTCGGCGACCTCCGCGGCACGGTGAGCGCATGAGCAGCGGAGCGCCGGCCCGTACCGCTCCCGTCCGGCTGCTGGTCTGCGACGACCACGCGGTGGTCCGGGCCGGTCTGCTCGCCCTGCTCGCCAGCGCGGGCGACATCGAGGTGGTCGGCGAGGCCAGCACCGGGGAGGAGGCCGTCGCGCTGGCCGCCCGGCTGACGCCGCAGGTGGTGCTGATGGACCTCCAACTCGGCGACGGCATCGACGGCGTGGAGGCCACCCGGCGGATCACCGCCACCTCGGGCGGTCCGCACGTCCTGGTGCTCACCACGTACGACACCGACGCCGACATCACCCGGGCGATCGCCGCCGGCGCCACCGGCTACCTGCTGAAGGCCGAGCGACCGGAGGAGCTGTTCGCCGCCGTGCACGCGGCCGCGCAGGGCCGGACGGTGCTCTCGCCGCCGGTCGCCTCCCGGGTGATGGCCCAGATGCGGGCCCCCGTGCCGCAGCTGACCGACCGTGAGCTGGACATCCTCGAACAGCTGGCGCAGGGGCTGGGCAACCGGGAGATCGCGCGGGCGCTGTTCATCAGCGAGGCCACGGTGAAGACGCATCTCGGGCGGATCTACGACAAGTTGGGCGTGGACACCCGGGCGGGTGCGGTGGCGGTGGCCAAGGAGCGCCGGTTGCTGCGCTGAGCGCTCGCGCGGTGCCGCTGCGTGCTGCCATGATGCTCGGAATGTCGGATTCCGTCCCGACGTGTGTACGGCATGCAGCCCGGCCCGGCGCGCGCGACCGTCGGCCGATGCGCCTGACGGGCCCACAACCGCCTGCTCCGGAGCCTTTCGGGCCGGTCCGGGACGATCGCCACAATGTGGATGTTTCGTGGATTCCACTATTGACAAACCAACCACGCGGTTTGTTAGCGTGAGACCAACGACGTCCCCGGGGGTGGGGACCTGCCGGGGCCTGTGCGGACCGCTCTCGCCGGAGAGTGGGGCCAGGGGGGCCGGCGGGGCTTGCCGGGGTGTCGGGGGGAGCGGCGACGCCGAAGCCGCGCGACGAGGCGGCGTGGAGCGAGTCCGGGGGGACTCGCTCCACGCCTCCCCCGATCCCCTTGCGGCGGCGGACTACGCCAGCGCGCTCCAGTACGGGCAACACACGGACGGCACCGGCGCCGAGCCGCGGCCACCGTCCCCCGCCGGCGCCGGGAGCCGCTCCGAGCGGGCCACCGCGGGCGAGCTCGCGGTCAGTCCGGCCTCGCCCAACTCCCCGAAGCAGAGCGCCAGTCGATAGCCGTCCCGGGTGGTCGCGGCCACCCCCGGGCAGTACGGGTCGGTGTTCAGCGAGGTGATCGTCCAGCCGCGCCGCCGCCAGTGCCGCTCCACCACGCCGACCAGCACCGACCGCCGGGGCAGCGAGACGACCGTGAGGATGTCCCGCCCCCGGGTGACGTACCAGAGCACCGCCGACTCGCGCCCCGGCTTCGGCAGCCGCGCGCCCGACCGGGGCGGCGCCTCCTGCCAGGCGGGAGACGGGTCGATGGCGTCCACGGTGTCCTGGAGCAGCGTCTCGCAGCGTTCTGCGGCATCGAGTTGATCGACCGTCACCCCGGGCTCCGGCCCCGACCACCACCAGGCGGGCACGGCCGGCGCGCCGCCGGGGCACCCACCCGGGCATCCGACGTTGAGTTCGGCACCACCTGACTGCACAGGGCCCTCCGTACTCCTCCCGGCGTTCAACCCGGGCTGGGATTCCGTCACTGCTTGGACGGCGGACGGGTACGGACAGTTCCATCCCCCACCGTTTCCACACCCCAAACTGCACTGCACGGTGCAGTTGCATCAATGCTCTGCACTGTGTAGTTTACTTCTCGTGCCGCCGACGGGAACAGCCCGCCGCCCACCGGCACCACCGACTCCGAGAGGACCCCGACATGCCCACCATCACCGTCGACACCGCCCGCATCCCCTACCGCGTCGTCGGCGACGGCCCCGACACCCTCGTCCTGGTCCACGGCACCGGCCCCGGCTCCGGCATGTGGGACGGCCTGCTGGACTCCTTCACCGACCGCTACACCGTGCTGCTGCCCGACCTCTCCGGCAGCGAGGCCGCCGAGGACGACGGCTCCCCGCTGACCCTGGAGACCCTCGCCACCCAGGTCAACGCCGTGATCGACGACGCCGGGCGCGGCCCCGCCGACGTCTTCGGCTTCTCGCTCGGCGCCGTCGTCGCCACCGCGGCCGCCGCCCAGCGCCCCGACCAGGTCCGCCGCCTGGTCGCCGCCGCCGGCTGGATCAGCGCCGAACAGGACGAGTACATGCGCCTGTCCATGGCCACCTGGCTGTCCCTCGCCGACAACCCGGCCGCGTTCGGCGGCTACGCCACCCTCACCGCCTTCAGCCGCGGCTTCCTCGACCGGATCGGCCGCGAGGCGGTCGAGGCCAACGCCGCCTACATGCAGCCGACTCCCGGCACCCTGCGGCACGTCGCCCTCGACCTCGACCTGGACCTCACCCCGCTGCTGCCCCACGTCCAGGCCCCCGCCCTGGTGATCGGCTGCACCCAGGACGCCACCGTCCCGGTGCAGAACCCGCGGCGCCTGCACGCCGCCCTCCCGGGCAGCGTCTACGCCGAGTTCGACACCGGCCACATCGTGTTCGCCGAGGAGGGCGAGGCGTTCGTCAAGACCGTCCGGGAGTTCCTCGACGCCGCATGAGCGGCGCGCAGCGGGCGACGGGCACCGGGCGACGGGCGGCGGGCGACGGACTACGGGCGGCGGAGGCAGGAACGGGAGCACATCGCCGCCCGGGAGACAAGCCCCTGATCAAAACGGCTGATTAGCGCGCATGGTGATTGGAATCAAATTGACTGAACGTCAACTTCCAAGGTGAGACTGCTTCGTAAGCTTCATTGGCAAGGAGTCCACCATGCGCATACTCTTCACCGGTCCCGCGGCGGCCGGTCACCTCTTCCCGATGGTCCCGACCGCCCAGGCGTTGCGCGCCGCCGGGCACGAGGTCCTGTTCGCCTGCGGGCAGCCGCTCGACCAGCTCCGCAGCGCGGGCTTCCCGATCGTCGAGATCGGCGACGGCAGGAGCCTGCGGGAACTGTTCGAGGAGCGCCTCGAAGGCAAGATCCAGTACGTCTCCCCGGACAAGCCGCAGGAAGAGATCTTCGACATGGCGGCCGCGATCTTCGCGCACGCCTCCCGCCCCGGCGTCGACGGGCTGCTGGAGGCCGCCACCGACTGGGGCGCCGACCTGCTCGTCCACGACTCCTTCCAGGCCGCCGCACCGCTGGTCGCGACCCTGCTCAAGATCCCGTCGGTGATCAACAACTTCGGGGTCAGCGCGGGCCTCCCGATGAGCGACCTGCTCGCCTCCCACTTCACCGACGTCTACGAGCGGCACGGCCTGGCCGGCCCGGCCGCCTCCACCGCGCTCAACGTCGGCCCGCTCGGCGGCGACCCGGACGGCCTGCCGATGCGCTACATCCCCTACAACGGCGGCGGCGTCGTCCCGACCGAGTTCCTCCGCCCCGCCGACCGTCCGCGGATCGTCGTCACCCTGGGCACCGTCCTCGCCGAGCTCGACGGCGTCCGGGCGGTCGTCCGCCTGGTCGAGGCCGCGGCCGAGGTCGACGCCGACTTCTCGCTCGCCGTCGGCGGAGCCGACCTCGCCCCGCTCGGCACCCTGCCCGACAACGTCCGCGGCCTGCCCTGGGTCCCGCTGAACGAACTGCTCAACCGCGCCGACGCACTGATCCACCACGGCGGCTCGGGCACCATGCTGACCGCCCTCCAGGCCGGCCTGCCCCAGCTGCTCCTCCCCCAGGGCGCGGACCACTTCATCAACACCGAGGCCCTCACCGCGACCGGCGCCGCCCTGAGCTCGGCCTCCGACGCCGTGGACACCGCCATCCTCGACCGCCTCATCACCGACCAGGGCCTCCGCGACACCGCCCACCGGCTCCGCGCCGAGAACGCCGCCCTCCCCACCCCGACCGCCCTCGTCCCCACCCTCGAAGCGCTCGCCAACCGCTGAGCCGGGGCCCGACCGAACCCGACAGCCCGGCCTCCGAGGGGGCGGCCGGGCTGTCGCCCCGGCCCGTCCCGCTCAGCCCTCGACGCGGTGACCGGCCGACCGGAGCACCTCCACCGCCCCGGCGAGCCGCTCCGCGGGCACCAGCACCAGGTCGGCGTTGAACGTCGACGCCACGAACACCGGCACTCCGGCCGCCGCCAATGGCGCGAGCAGCCGCGACAGCACACCCGGCAGGTCGAGCCCGTGGGCCTCGTCGCCGCTGTACAGCGCCCTCCACCGCTCGACGGACGCGCCGTCCACCCGCTCGTCCACCACCCGCACCACGGTCAGCCCCTCGGGCGCCCGGACCAGCGAGATCCACGCCGACGCCAGGGCCGACGCCTCATCGGCCGGCCGCTCGACGCACAGGGCCTCGGGAAGAACGCGCAGCTGCTGCGCGGTCGCATCGGTCATCCGCCGATCCTAGGACCCGTCTTCGAACCCGACCGGGCTTTCCCCGGAACCGGCCCCCACACGGACGACGCAGAAGGCCACCTGTTCGGGCTGTTCGAACCGGTGCAGACGTACCCGGATGCGGTGCTCCTCGGCTGACGGGCGCCCCGGCCGCACTTCAGCCGGCCGACGCAGGATCGCTCCCGCGTCGGCGGACTGAAGCGCGGTCAGCACCGCGCGGGTGCGCGGGTTCCGCCCGTGGGACGTCCGATCCCCACCGTGGCCGTACGGACGGCGAAGTACGGCGTCACGCACCACCCATGGCGCAAGCGGCTTCGAGGGCGATGAGGCGGTTGGCGAGGGCACGCGCCGGACCGGTGAGGCCCTTGAGGACTTCCCGGGCGTACGGGCTCCGGGGGTGGTGAGCGAGCTCCTGGACGGCGCTCCAGGCTTCGGCGATGCCGGCCAGGCCCTGCTGGATCTGGCGGATGGCGTCGTGACGCTGGGCGAGGTACTGCTCCGCGCGCTCGTGGGCGTGGCGCCAGTCGGTGTCGCCGCGTTCGGCGGCCCGGGCGAAGGAGGGCTCGGTGTCGCCGTCGGCGAGGCGGATGGCGTCGATCTCCTCGACACGCCTGCGGAGGTGTTCCTCCTCGTGCCGGGCGTCGAGGGCCGCGGTGGCCTCGGTGAGGCCGAGGTGACCGGTGATGACCTGCTCGGCGAGGTCGGGGGCCTGCCGACGCAGCCGTGCGTGCTGGGCGAGGAGGGCCTTGGCATCGGCCTTGCGTCTACGGGCGGTGGTGTAGGCGGCGTTCAGGGAAAGGGTGCCGACGCGGACCTGTTCGGCGAGGTCGGGGGCGTGTTCGAGCACGGTGGTGGCGATGGACAGGCGGGTGAGGTTGATGCCGTGGCGGGCGATGGCGGAGGGGAGGGAGTGCTGTGAGAGTGAGCGCGCCATCGCGGTGATCATGGCGCGCTGGCCGGGGTTGGTGTTCCGGCGGTGACGGTTGGCGGACACGACCAGGCCGACCGGGTCGTCGCCCTGATAGATGGTGAAACGGACTTCGACGTCGGCCAGTTCGCAGGCGGCGACGCGGTTGCGGCCGTCCAGGAGAACACCGTCCTCGTCCAGGACGACGGGCTCGGTCAGACCGTTGGACTCGATGTCCTCGGCGAGGTCGAGGAGTTCGTCGGGGCCGAGCATCGGGAACAGGGCGGTGACGGGGTGGACGTCCACGGCGGGGAGCTCCTTGATCAGGATGGGTGTTGGGGCAGAAGACGCCACAAAGGTGCATATGGTTCAGCTCCTGTACCCGTCGACCCCGGCCGGCGACGGCAGCGCCGGGAGCCTCGGCAGCGGGCCGGGATCTCCGACGGCAGCAACGCCGCCGTGGTCGCCCCTCGCCGCGGCCCTGCCCGGGAGCGGCCGCCGTCCCAGGCGCGTTCCGGCCCGGATCCGGCCCCGATCCGGCACGGCGGGCTCGGATCGCTCCGGACAACGCAAAAGGCCCAGGTCGCTGACCTGGGCCTTTACTGCTGGAGCGGGCGACGAGAATCGAACTCGCGCTCTAAGCTTGGGAATCTCGGACGCTTCACCAAGGTCTCCGCAGGTCAGCGCCCCGCCATCTCCAGGTCCCGTGCTGACTGTGGCAGGTGTGCTGCACCGTGGTTCCCCGCTACTCACCGGTCCTACTGGTGCACTAGTGGTGCGACCGGCCACTTCGTGGCCTTCCGCTCCACTCTCACCCCCACAGGCCTCGGACGCGAATTTCCAGACATCCAGGGCTGGGTCAACGACGTCGACGAGAGCTACGGGTAGTCCGCCGCTGCTGCCGGCGCTGAGTAGGGACCGTGGTTGATAGCTTCACGGATACGGCTGCAGCGGCAATAAGCCCCTTATCTGCCGCCTGCTCGACGCTCTGATACACGGCCATGGACGAGGTGAAAATCCTCCGGCTGATCGCTGGGGTGTCCAAGGCAAACGCGAAGCCGTAGAGGACCAGGGCACGTCCTCGCCGAATGGCTGCTTCCCTCCACTTCAAAGGCACGACGGCCGAAGCCCTAGCCAACACAAAGCCCTCTGCATCGTGCAGGACAAGAGCCGGGCCGTCTTGCTCAAGAGTGAGGCCTTCAGGACACGGGATAGTCAAGTGAGGCCCTAACAACCGCCGAAATCCGTAGGCGCACGTTCGATGAAGCTGAACCTCGATCGACTTTCCGGTGATCGGTGAAGTAGCCACAACCAATCGCTCCGGCTGCAGCAGAACAATCGGCATGGGCCCCGGGAACCATTGACCGCCTGGGCTAAGGAGATCAACGGTGCTGCCGAAGTTGAACGAAGATAGGGAAGGATCAGTTGAGAGCATCAGGCGGACATGAGTACCGACTTCAATAAGTGCCTTCTCAACTGCAACAGTAGCCTCGGCACCCTGATCCAATGCTGAGGAGAGGATCGCGTCGCCTCCAGCTTGGGCTTCGGCGTGAATGGTGCTAGCGGCAATCGCGCTCATGCGGGGCAAAAGACCTTCGTAGATCGTCTCCCAGAGACGTGCCTGAACTGGGTCGTCGGCGAAGGTCATCTCCGTTAGTTGCTGCAACAGCTCCATGAACTCGTCGGACTGCGACGGGGCAACCGCCGCTCGCGATGCCGCGCAGACTGTACGCAAGAGGATGAATCGTGCTCGGTCAAAGTTGTCCGTCGCCAAATCGGCAAGGTCGAGGCCGATGTCGTTAATTAGCCGGATCAGCAACTCAAGCGGGGCCTGTTCTTCAGTCAGCACCCAGCTGAGAGCGCAGCGGCTGCCGGCGTTATGAAGCAGGTGACTTACGGAGAATCCGTAGAGCGTCCGAGCGCCGGCGTATGGGAGAAAGCGGGTAAATTCAGCGTCGGCTTCCTCCCACTTCTCCTGAGCGACGAGGGCTTCGATGAGAAGGCGGCGCGCCTCAGCTACGGTGGGGGCCCATAGATTGTCGCCGAGAGCAAGGGCGGCCTCCGCAGCCTTCTCAGCCTCATCGGCCCGGCCCTCCTGAATGAGATCACCTGCAGCGACGGCAGCCTGCATCGTCTGCGTTTTCTCAGTGCGAGGCAGTCGGGAAACCAGCTGTCGAAACTGAGCCAGAAGTCTGCGCAACCCCTCATGGTCCGCTGCCCTGCGAGACTCCATCTGGAGGATCAGGAAGGCTTCTGTTGCCAAGGTGCCCGCCGCGGACGGAGCATCGCCGGCCACTCCGGCTACATAGGGAAGCAACTCACCAAGTTGCTCCACGATCCGGTCGGACGAGCCATCGAGGGCGGTGAGTTGGTACAGGTTAGACAGCTGGACCCGCGCCTGGGCCCTGAGCAGCAAATCGGGTTCCCCGCATTGCTCAAGATATCCGAGTTCGAGCTGGAGGAGGCGGATGGCAGTGGCGTATTGACCGTGATTCCCATGGAACCCAGCCAGATTACCGGCCAACAAGGCGGTGTGGTTATGGATCGCCTGGACGCGTTCAATGTGCCCGAGGAGCGCGGAAGCATGCTGCGCTAACTCCCATGCCCGCTCGGACTCGCCGCTGTTCATCGCCTCAGCCAGCCACCGGTCTGTGTGGTACGCCGTTTCCGGTAGAACGTGCTGAAGGTCCGTACTGATCTCAAACTGCTGGCGGAGAATGGACTGAAGTACCGCATTCATCGACACGGTGTCGTCACATCCCGCAAACACTGCTTCACGTGACGGCAGGGGCTCCGTGTACCTCACGAAGGAGACGCCCGCAAGCTCGCGAATGATCTCGCGGGCCGGACTGTCTTCCTCGTGGATCAGTGCGCGGGCAATGCCGTTGGGAACGTCATCGGGTGACACGAAAGCGCAGGCCACAGCCAGGTGGACCGGAGCGCGATGCGGGGCAAGGAAGCACAGCACACCCAGGACTTGAAAAGTCTGATGGAGCAGCTCCATCCTGCCCCGTGCATTACCGCGCAACCGATTAACGCTGAGTAGGACTGCGGCTACCAACGTTCGCGGGTAGCCGAGCGGCACTGAGAGCTGATCGTCCAAAGCTGCCGTAAGCAGCGTGGTCCGATACCCATCGAGCCGATCCAGGTCCACCTCGCAAGTCACCAGGTAGCCTGCAGCCAGTTCAATCGCAAGCGGCCAGCAATCCAATGCGTCCACCAGGTCAATGAGTGCAGCCTGGTGCAAGTGTGCCTGCTGCTGATTCAGCTCCAGGCGCAGTGTCAGCAGCAGAAGAGCATGTTCCGGCGTCATCGGTCCAACTTCGACGCGGCCTTGGACACCACGCCATGTTCGGGATACAGATGTCGCTAGGACGCGCCCCCGGCCCCGACGTGGAATCCACCTTGCCACGGTGCCTGGAACGGCATCGTCGAACACGAGTAGCCAAGGACCCGGCAATTCCTGAAGCAGCGCTTGAACCCGCTCACGGACCAACACCGGATCGCCAACTTCCGGGACATCCGAAAGACCAGTCAGATGAGCCAGCAGTCGGCCGTAGGAGGCGGTCAGCGCCTCCTCAGTGGCCGCGTCCATCCAGAAAATCAGGTCGTACCGGAACGCCTCACGGGCGATGTAGGCAGCGGCAAGGCTGGACTTTCCAATCCCCGACAGGCCGCTGATCACGCACATCGGGACCATGTTGACGTCATTGTCAGGCCCAGACAGCACTGCAGAGACCTTGTCGAGAAGCTCTGGCTGGGCGATGTCTGGAACGTTGGGAACCGGCCCGAGCACGATCCCGAAGTCCTGCCGACCCAGTGCCTCGCAGAGCACGTCGTCGTCGACCAGCAAGCGACGGCGGAAGTCCTCGACCGGCCAGTACGCCTGCGTTGCATCAGCCGCCCGACGCAGCACCTCGGCCACGAGGAAGCCCATGACCAGGCTGCCTGACCGATGTGAAAGGCCTCGCCCACCCTGGGCGCGCTGCTGGCGAAGCTCCCCGTTCAAGTCCTCTCGGAGTTCAGTGTCGTCGCGGGGATCGAACGTGATCCGAGCGCGTCCCAGCCGTGTCCACTGCTCTGGTGTGAGAGCCCTCAGCCGCCCCAGTGCGGTGGGTGCCCTCACCAGGATCGACTCCAGTTCGACACGGAGGACGTCGAAGCTGTGTCCATGGCGGGAGAGCACCTCGGCCAGCCGCGAGCAGCTCGTCTCCGGCGCTGCATTGGTGATCAGCTCATAACGGTGCGACTCGTACGTGGCGACAAGGTGAACCAGGACTTCCAGCGCACGGGACGCACTGATCTCACGGCCAGCTGCTGCGCTCTTGACCTGTACAGCGACCAAGGACACACCGTCAGCGTCTACGAGGTCGAAGTCGACAGAGTCAGCAGCCTTCGGCGAGACGACTTCCCCAGGACCCTCGATCCGGCACGCAGCTACCCGGGATTCGGGACCCACCGCGAGGAGCGCCTCTAACGTCCTCAGGTACTGGTACTGAAAACCTCGAGCGGCGATCCGACCACCGTCTACACCTGCCATAAGCCCTCCGCCGTCAGGGAGATGAGCACACCACCAGGCTAAGCACCGCTACTGACACGTGAAGCCCCAACTTAGAACACTGCAAGCAGGCTTACCCCCACATTGAACGACAAGAACCAGCCCCGGCAACAGCACCGCGAATAGGCTCCGGTGCAGATGGCTCAAGGCTCCCATGTGCCGATTCAGGTGCTTTGCTGCAAGTCGCGGACGTCAATCAAGCAGCCATCTCAGGCAGCGCGCGCAAGCGCTCGCGGAACTCGGCGACCGCAGGCTCGGTGGCGTACGGCTTGAGGTAGCCATCGAACTTGGTCAGGCGGCTGACAGCGCGGACGGAGTGGACCTTGGTTTCGAGGAGGCCGAGGCCCCGGTTGGCGGCGTCGAGGGCACCGTCGAGGTCCTTGCCGGCGAGGCGGGCGGTGGCGAGGCGGCCGGAGCGGACGGCCTGGTCGCGGGGGACAGCGTGGTCGATGGAGGAGGCGAGGGCGTTGGTGGCGCGCTCGACCTGGCCGGCGCGGAGCATGACCTTGCCCTCGGTGGAGCTGAGCTGGGCGTCGCCGTACCAGGAGAGCCAGGCCGGGAGCTGGGCGTCGCCGTTCCTGGACCAGAGGTCGTGGGCGCGGTTGAGGGCGGAGCCGGCCTGCTGGTGCTGACCGTCGCGGGACAGGCTCTCGGCGTGGTGGAGTTCGAGGTAGCTGCGGACACCGGGCTGCATCGTCGCGGGGGTGTTGGCGAGGGCCGTCTCGACCTGGGCGACGCGCTCGGCGGGGTTGCCGGCGTCGGAGAGGTGGACGCCCATCTCGGCGAGGAGGAAGGAGCCGAGGGCGTCGTCGCCGACGGTCTTGGCGGCACGGAGTGCGCCGAGGTAGTACTGCTGGCCAGCTGAGCGCAGGCCGCTGTCGTAGGCCATCCAGCCGGCGATGTAGTTGACCTGGGCGGCCAGCCCGTACAGGCGGGCCTCGACGGCTTCGGTGTGGCGGCCCTGCTTGAGCAGGGTGGTGATGATCGCCAGGTCGCCGCGGGCCTGTTCGATGAGGCGGGCACCGCCCATCTGGGCGTCCAGGGTCTGGAGGGTGGCGACGCGTGCTTCGAGGGTGTCGACCATGGAGTCGGTTACCTGATCGCCGTTGAGGGCGGAGGCGAAGGCGGGCGAGGCCGAGGCCCAGCTCGCTGCGACGGTGGCCATGGCGGCCCCGGTGATGGTGAGAAAGCCCCGCCGATCCATACGACCACTCCTGACCAGTTCCACCAGTACGTCCACGGTACCGGCCTTTGTCCACGGCGCCGTGACGCCGGTCACCTCCCAGACAGGAAGCCACCCCGGCCACGGATTGGCAACCAGCGTACGGGGATTGACGCCAAGGAGGTCAGCCAAAACGTACTGGGCGTCCGGCTCGGGTTCCTGGCCCTGCTCCCACTTCCAGACCAGGGTCCGGTTCGTCGCGAGGTGGATCTTCAGTGCGGCGCCGCGGTCGCGCATCATGCCGGCGAACTGGTTCTTCCCCCATCCGCGTGACTGCAGCAGGTAGGTGAGCGGGTGGACCGCCAGCGTGCCTTCGATCATCTCAACCCCCGGCTTTTCAAGCCCTGTTGGTGAGCGTACTGCTACCCGCCGCGGCAGGGGCGCTCTCGGAGAGAAACCCCCTGGAAACGTTCCGCAACGCTCCGTCGCGCCGCGACGCTGGATCAGCCGTCGTCCGAGGAGAGCGGAGGGGAACGTGCCATGGACGCAGCCGTGAACCCGCAGCAAGGCCGCCACCGTGGCACGCACCGCGACCCGCTGGGGACCGTGCTCACCGTGCTGTGGGGGCTCGGCCACATCGCCACGCTCGCGCTGCTCGGGACCGCGGCCCAGCATCAGCTCGGTGCCGAGCACCAGTTCGCGGCACCGCCGACACGCACTCTCCCGGATCGGGAGTCGACCGCCTGAGCATCCACGGCTCCGCGCTCGGCCCGCCACCCGCCTACGAGTTGGAGGAGAAGCACTGTGTCTCGCCCCCAAGCATCGCCGCCGGTCCGACGAGGTCCTGCGGTCACGGCAGCGACCAACGCCTTCGCCCGTCGCACCGCCGTCGTCACCGGGGCCGCCGGGTTCATCGGCTCGCATCTGTGCGAGCGACTGCTGGACCTGGGTGCGGAGGTGGTCGGCGTCGACAACCTGCTGACCGGCCGCCTCGACAACCTGTCGGGCCTGCGTTCGGCCGGGAGGTTCAGCTTCCAGGCCGACGACGTAAGCCAGCCGTTCAGCGTGGTCGGGCCGGTGGACTTCGTCTTCCACCTGGCCTCGCCCGCGTCGCCGCTCGACTACGCCCGCCACCCGCTGGCCACCCTGAAGGTCGGCGCGATGGGCACGCTCAACGCCCTGGAGCTGGCCGAGGCCAAGCGGGCCCGGTTCCTGCTTGCGTCGACCTCCGAGGTGTACGGCGACCCGCTCGTGCACCCGCAGCCGGAGCGGTACTGGGGCAACGTGAATCCGGTGGGCCCCCGGAGTGTGTACGACGAGGCCAAGCGGTACGCCGAGGCGCTGACCTCGTGCTTCCGGCGTTCCGGCAGCGCCCGCACCCGCATCGTGCGGATCTTCAACACCTACGGGCCGAGGATGCGCGCCGACGACGGGCGGGCGGTACCCGCGTTCATCCAGCAGTCGCTGGCGGGCGAGCCGATCACCGTGGCCGGCGACGGCAGCCAGACCCGCTCCCTGTGCTTCGTGGCCGACACCGTCGAGGGTCTGCTCGCCGCCGCCACGGCGGAGCATGCCGACCCGGTGAACCTGGGCAACCCGCACGAGATCACCATGCTCCAGCTCGCCGAGGAGATCCGGGCGCTGGCCGGTTCCTCGTCCACGATCACCTTCGTCCCGCTGCCCGCCGACGACCCGAAGCGCCGCTGCCCGGACATCACCTCGGCCCGCGCCCACCTCGGCTGGGAGCCCATCAACTCACCTGCGCGACGGCCTGCGCCAGACCCTCGACTGGGCTGAGAAGCACTTCCCCCGCCAGGCCACCGCCACCACCGGAAGGAGCGCCTCGTGACCACCGCTTCCCACCCGCTGCCCGCGCTCGTCTGCGGGATCGACGACGGATACGCCCGCCCGCTGCGGACGCTGATGCACTCGATCGCCGCCGCCCACCCCGGCAGCGTCGACGAGTTCCGCCTGATCGTCCTCGACCAGCAGATCAGCGACGCCAACCGCCAGGCGATCCTGCGGGACGCCGCCCGCATGGGCCTGCGCACCGAGCTGCGGCCGGCGCCCATGACCGACCCGCGCTACCCCGTTTCCGACTGGGTGAGCGGCGCGGTGTACGTGCGCCTGGCCATCCCGGAGGTCATCCCCAACGAACGCCGGGTGCTCTACCTGGACACCGACACCCTGGTGCTCGGGGACCTGCGCCCGCTGCTGAGGCAGTCCCTCGGCGGGCGCCCGATCGGCGCGGTGCGAGACCCGCAGAACCCGGTCATCGGCCGCGGAATCCAGCTGCCCGGCTGGGAGAAGCTCGGCGTCCCGTACGGCAGGGACTACTTCAACAGCGGCGTTATGCTCATCGACCTCGACCGGTGCCAGCGGCTCGGCGTCTTCGAGCGGTCGCGGCAGTTCCTGTCCGAGCACCCGGACAAGGTCCGGTTCTGGGACCAGGACGCGCTGAACTGGGTCGTCGACGACAACTGGCACCGGCTGGACAGACGTTGGAACACCTTCGCCATGTCTCCGCAGGCCACCCAGCCCGGGTTCATCCACTACGCCGAGGCGGACAGCCCGCTCGCCCAGCTCTTGGACGACGAGGCGACCGCCGCCCTGGTGCACTTCGCCGGCCCCGACAAGCCGTGGCAGGACAGCTACCCGGAGGGCCAGCTCCGAGACACCTACCGGCTGTTCCACGACTACGTCGATGCGGGAGGCGCCGAGTGAACGGCCGGAAGCCGTTCTGGCGGCGGCCGTCCTGGTGGCTCGCCGCCGCCGTGGCCGCACGCAACGTGAACGGGCTGCGGCAGGTCCGCCAGACGCTGGCCCGGGTCGACCGCCCGGCCCCGCTCTCGGCGGTGGAGCCGATGGTGCTGCACGTCGTCATCCCGGTGCTGCGCGAGCAGCAGCACATCGCCGGTGCGCTGGCGTGGTTCGTGCCGCTCCTCCGTAACTTCCCGGGTTCGACGCTGACCCTGGTGTCCACGGCGCGAGAGGAGCGCGAACGCACACACCTCGTCGGCCGGCTCGCCGGGGCGACGGCAACCGACCTCACGGTGCAGCACTTCCCCCAGCTGACCGACGACGAGCTGACCGCCCTCGCCGAAGCCCTGGCCAAGACCGGCGAACGCACGCTCACCCTGACGACAGCCGCCGAGGTCCTGTCGACCTTCCCCACGACGGCGGACGTCATCGCGAGCGAGATCGCGCGCCTCCGGGAGCCGGTGGTCCGGCACGTCCACTACGAGGGCGACGGGCGGAAAGCCGCACAGGTGAACGCCGCTGTCGAACAGCTCGGGGCCGACTCCGCCGAGGAGTACGTCGCCGTCTACGACGTGGACTCCCGCCCCAGCCCGGAGCTGCTGCAACGCACCGCCGAGTTCCTGGCCCGCCGACGAGCGGAGGACGGCGAACTGCCCCGCGTCGTCCAGCAGTCCGCCCGCTTCGCCACCCAGGGCGCCGCCGACACCTGGTGGGAGCGGGCCCTGTGCCGAGGTGCCGCCCGAGCACAGACGCTGTGGACCCTCCGCCGCGAAATCCCCAACCTTCGCCGGTACGCCGACTCCGCCCGCCGAGCAAGGGGCGGGCGGGGCCTCGCCCAGACCGTCGGCCACGGCCTGCTTGTCCGCACCGACGTCTTCCGGCAGATCGGCGGGCTGCCCACCTTCACCGTCCTCGACGACGTCGCCTTCGGCTACCGGCTCACCCTGGGTGACATCCCGGTCGACAGCCTCCCCTTCACCACCACCGTGCCAGCGGCCGAGTATCTGCCGGAGCTGCTGTCCCAGAGTGAGCGCTGGTTTCAGAGCTACCTCGACTACCCGCAGTGCGCCGCCCGTTGGCGCGCCCAGGGCCGCGGCAGCCGCCTCGACCACGCAGCGGCGCTCACCATCGGCGCCTACCGGGGCATGGCCTGGCTGCTGGTCTCGCCCGCGACGGCAGCCTGCCTGGCCCTCGCACTCAGCCCGCGCACACGCCCACCGGCCCGGGCAGCGGCCACGGTCGCGCTCTGGGCCGCCACCGTCGCACCGGTCCGCCTGCTCGCCGAGGCCGAAGGCCGTCCGCTGACCGTACGGGAGACCGCCACGCAGAGCGCGGAAACCCTGGCCGGGCTGCTGCTCAAGAGCATCGGCCCGATGACCGCCCTCGGCCGCTGGGCCGCGACCAGCACCAGGCACTCGGCGCTCGCCCCCAAGAGCAACCGCCGTACCAAGGACAGGGAGACACAGTGATCCTCGGCATCGAGGGGGTCAGCTGCGTCGGCAAGACCACCCTGGCCGCCATGCTCGCCCCTCACCTCAAGCAGCCCGCCGTCATCCCCTGCTACTTCCACGCCAGCCCCGACCCCACCCGGCTGCCGGCCCCGGAGCCCTTCACTGCGGACCACCAACTGGCCAACATCACCCAGTTCCTGGAAGTCGAGGACCTCCGGCTCACCCAGGCCAGGCAGGCCCTCGCCGAGAGCCGGGACGTGATCCTCGACCGCACCGTGGACACCCTCCTCGCCCACGCGCACGCCGTCGGCCGGATGAACGGCTTCGACTGCGACGACCAGGCCCAACACGCCGTCACCAGCAGGGCCGTGGTGATGCCCAACCTGACGATCGTCCTCATCGCCGATCCCGACGTGCTCGCCCGCCGGGCCCGCCTGCGCAAGGGCATGCCGACGATCTTCTACGACCGCCACTTCAGCGAACACTTCAACGCCTACTTCGACCACCCTCTCGCCGCTGTGGTCGCCCGGCTCGACACCACCACCTGCTCACCCGAGGAACTCGCCGCACGCGCCCTCGACCACATCCGCCGCCACCAGGCCGGCGAGCACCCGCTGCGGGAGGCATCGTGAAGGCTGCACTGATCGGCTGCGGTGCCATCGCCAGCCGTTGGGTCCGATCCCTGCTCGCGGACGGCCGCATCGAGATCGCCGCGCTCGTCGACCCCGACCAGCAGGCGGCGCGGGCTCTCGCGGACCGGTACGAGCTGAGCCCCACGTTCGCCACGACGCTCGACGAGGCGCTCGCACTGGCTCCGGTCGACGTCGTCGTCAACCTCACCCCGCCCGACCACCACTACCGCGTCAGCCGCGAAGCCCTCACCCACGGCTTCCACGTCCTGACCGAGAAGCCCCTGGCCCTGAACCTGCCCAACGCCCTCGACCTCGTCCGCCTCGCCCGCGAGCGCGGCCTGCTGCTGGCCGTCATGCAGAACCGCGGCGCCGACCCCGGCTTCCTCGCCTTCCGCGACATGGTCCGACTCGGCGGCCAGCCGCCCTTCGCCATCGCCTCCGACACCCTCGTCACCCTGCCCGGCCCCGGCTTCCGCAGCAACCAGCACCTGCCCGTCGCCACCGACCTTGCGGTGCACGCCTTCGACCAGGTCCGCGCCCTGATCACCGCACCGCCGACCGAGGTCACCTGCACCGAGACCCCGACCGGCTTCCTCGCACCGCACACGTCGATCGCCACGATCACCGTGCAGTTCGCCGACGGCTCCCTGTTCACCTACCGGGGCGGCTACATCGTCGACCCGCTCCTACGGACCAACGCCAACGGCGACTGGCGGGTGGAGGCCCGAGGCTTCGCCGCGTGCTGGGCTCCGGACCCCACCGACAGGCACAAGACAACCGAGGCCGGGCCGCCCGCCTACCAGCGGTGCATCACCGCCATGGTGGACGCCCTCCACCAGCCCGGCGCCGTGCCCGTCCCCGCCCTCGGCAACCTCGGCTCCATTGCTCTGCTGGACGCCGCCCTCCAGTCCGCAGGCAGCCGCCGCTCCGTCCCGGTGCCGGAGGTGCCCGATGTCCGCCCGTGACGCCATGATCGACCGCCCGCACCCGCTGCTGCTCGATGCGCTCATTGCAGCCGGCTTCGACGCCACCGACGCACGCTTCACGCCCCTGCGCTCCGGAACGGACAGCCTCCCGTTCGTAGCCGCCACTCGCGACGGCGACGAACTGGTGGTCAAGGTCCGCCGCGCAGGCAGTCGCTCGCGCTACCCGACCGCCGCCTGGGCCTCGTCCCGGATGCGAGAAGCGGGCATCCCCGCCGCCCGCGTCCTCTGGTACAGCCGAGAGGCGTGCGTCGAGATCCGTTGCCCGGGCCGGCCGATCGAAGCGGAGCCCCCACGGCCGCAGGACCTGGACGCCGCCACCCGAGCCGGCGCAGTCCTCCGCCGCCTGCACATCGTCGAGGTCAGCAGCTTCGGCCAACTCGACGGGCACGGCACCGGCCAACACTCCACCATCCAGGGCTGGTTCCTCGCCCTACCCGCCCGCCACATCCCCAGCTTCGACGGCCTCGACCTGTCCGGACTGCTGAACCGCACCCGCCTCGTCCTCGAAGCCGGAGCCGCCCGCCTCCCCACAACGGCGCCCAAGCTCCTGCACGGAGACTGGGTCGGACGCCACCTCTTCACTGACGGCCGCCACATCACCGGAGTCGTCGACCTGGAGAGCGCCCGCGGCGGCGACCCGCTGGCCGAACTCGCCGGCTGGGCCCTGCGCGAGCCCGCTCCGATGACCGAGGCCCTCCTCGCTGGCTACTTCGACGGGCCGTTGCCCGCCGAGAGCCTGCTGCCGCTCGTCCTGTTTCGCCTGCGCATCGCGGTCTCGCTCCTGCACTTCCACGTCTCCTGCGACGACCAGGACGGGGTCCGGCTCCGGGCCGCCCAGATCCAGGCCGACCTCGCCGACCTCGACCACGGCCGCCTCACCGCCGTCCCCCGCATCGCCCCCGACCCGCACTCCTCCGGACGGCGCCGCCCGTAGGCAGCCCCGCCCCCGACTGGAAGGACGCCATGAACGACCCCAAGGTCACCCTCCCGTTCCCCCGCGAGCCCAAGTACGGGCAGGCCGAGAAGGACGCCGTCCTCAAGCTCCTCGACGACGGGCACCTCTCCGAGATCAGCCGCGGCCCGGCCACCAACGCCCTCGAAGCTGCCTTCTCCCGCCTCACGGGCACCCGGCACGCGCTCTCGTTCAACTCCGGCACGGCCTCCGTGCACGCAGCACTCCACGCGGTCGGAGCCAACCCCGAAGCCGGCGTCGCCGTCTCCCCGATGACCTGGATCTCCGCCATCACCGCCGTCTTCCAGGCCGGCAGCTACCCCGTCTTCTGCGACATCGAGCCGGACAGCCCCAACATCGCCGCCACTGCGGTCGCCCAGGTCGCCGACGAATGCTCCGCCGTCCTCGCCACCCATACCTGGGGCATCCCCGCCCGCATGGACCAGCTCGCCAAGGCCACCGACCTGCCGATCGTCGAGGACTGCTCGCACGCCCACGGAGCCCTCTACCAGGGCCGGGCCGTCGGCTCCTGGGGCGCCGCCGGGTGCTTCAGCCTCCAGGAATCCAAGTCCGTCTCCGGCGGCGAAGGAGGCGTTCTCACCACCTCCGACCGGGAGGTCTACGAGCGCGCCCTCACCCTCGGTCACCACCCCGCCCGGCTGGCCGACGAACTCACCCTCTCCGAACTGAGGCCGCTCGCCGACACCGGGGCCGCCTTCAAGTACCGGATGCCCGCCCTCTCCGCCGTCATCGCCCGCCAGCAGCTCCGTTCGCTGCCCGACCGGATGCTCGCTGCCGAACAGAACCTCGCCACCCTCCGCACAGCCCTGGAGGAGTACGACGCACCCGTCGCCTGGCCCGCGATCGGCGAACTCTCCGTTCGCGGTTGGTACGGCACCCCGCTGACGATCAACGCCCGAGTGCCCGACCCGAAGACACTCCACGAGAAGTGCCGGGCCGCCGGCATCCCCGTCCGCTCCCAGTACGAGGACTGGACCCAGGCCCCGCTGCTGCAACGCCTCGACCTGGCCGCCCGCTACTGGCCCCACCTCGCCGACAGCCCCTACCAGCCGCCGACCCGGGACACGCTGCCGAACTACTACAAGGCCCTGCGGCAGATGATCGTGATGAAGGTGCCGCAGATCCCGGCTCCGGACTACATGGAGCAGGTCGCCGAGGCCCTCGCCACCGTCCTGGCCCGCACGGTGCTCACGGCATAGCCGCGAACGCCTCCTGCACGTCCTCGCGCCGCTCCGTCCACCAGGCCAGGAAGCGCTCGGCGGGTAGGAACAGGTGGTCGCAGGAGTGGTCGTCGCGGTCGTAGTGGAAGACCAGCTGCCAGTAGTCCGACATGCGCTTCCACCACAGCCGCTCCACCGCGTCCGCCAGAACCGGCACCGGGATCGGCACCACCGACCGGTAGCCGGCCACGAACGCGGCGGTCCGCTCCAGGTCGAGGAAGCCGTTCTCACCGCCGAACTGCACCGTGGCGGTGCGGGCGACCTCCTCGCCGAACGGCCTGACCCGGATCCGGTCCCAGTCGATCACCCCGGCGATCTCACCACCCCGCCAAAGCACGTTCCGGTGCTGCACGTCACCGTGCGTCCACCCCACCGGGCCGACCGCCACCTCGCTGGCCGGGCGCTCGTGCCCGTACTTCTCCAGCAGCACCTTGCGCTCAGCCAGCGCCGCGACGGCCTCGGCGTCGAACACCGTCCGGCTCTCCAGGTCTGTGATCAGGGCGAGGAAGCGGTCCGCCTCCTTGCGGGCCGCAGCCGGCGTGGTGACCCGGACGGTCGCCTGCTCCGGTCCGGGCGGCAGCAGGCCGACCATTCGCTCACCGTTCAAGTTCCGGTGGATCCGACCAAGCAGGACGCCGAGGTCAGCGGCCTGCTCGATCGAGAGAGCCGTACCCGGCAGGTGGCTACCCTCCGTCCACGGGATCAGGCAGTACCCGCGGTCGGCGACCTCGACCACCGCATCCCCGGCCGAAGAGAGCCGTGCCCTGCCCACCGGCAGGCCGTCGTCGGCCAGCACTGTCAGCACAGCCAGGTTCCGACGTGCCAGCGGCAGCGGCACATCCATGATCCGCTTCAACGCGAACGAGCCCTCGGCCGTATCCAGCCGCCAGTTCCCGTTCATCAACCCGTCCGACAGGAAGCGGCACTCCCGCACCTCGCCCAGCCCGAAGGCCTCGCCGAGGACCGCCAGATCCTCTGCGATCTCGCTGAACCGAGCGCCACTTGGGCCGTCGAAAGTCGCTTCCGTCACCCCAAGCAGGCTAGCGGAGCAGGGACACGAACGCGGCTAGTTCGAGCATCACGAATCTCGCTGCCGGCCAGCGTCGAATGTGATCAAGACTGCTGCAGCAAAAGGACCTTGTTGCAGCGAGTGACGTGGTACGTTCCGTGGTCCAACCGAAAATAGGCGACCCCGGCAGCGCGCCAACGCTCCGGGGTCCGGCAACAGGAGCTGTAACTCCCGATGCGCGTCCATCGTACCGAACACGTACGTAACTTCACCGTGCTGCCCAACGCCATGCTGCAGTACCGGCAGCTGTCCTACACCGCCCGCGGCCTGCTCGCCGACCTCCTCTCCCGCCCGGACGGCTGGCGCGAGGACGGCCGGCACATGGCCGACACCAGCCCCCAAGGCCGAGGCGCGATCCGAAGGGCCCTGAGGGAGCTGACCGACGCTGGCTTCTACCGGGTCGAGAAGATCCGCATGCCGGACGGCACGATCATCACCGAGACCCACGTCTACGACACCCCGCAGCTCGCACTGCCGGGTACCACCCGTCCGGTCTCCGGTGAAGCGACCACCGGCGATGCTGACGCCCTTGTAAAGAACCTGGCGGAAGAACCCTCCCTCCCTGCCCAGCAGGTCGGAGAGCCGGTCACCACTGCCGAGCCGCAGGCGAGGGCGGAAGGGAAGGAGGAAGACGCCGACAAGGACGTCGATCGCGAGCCGCCGACGGTGCCGGACGAGCAACTCCGCGAGGCGGTCGCCACACTGTTCCGGGTGGTCCGCCCCGAGCCGCGCCTGCGGCTGGGCGAGGCCGATGCCCGCGAACTCGCTCCCCTGGTCGCGCATTGGCTGGAGCGCGGCAGCACCCCCGCCGACCTCGCCCAGGCCCTGCTGCCGGGCCTGCCCACCCCGATGCACTCGGCAGTCGCGGTGCTCCGCTACCGCCTGGAGCGCAAGATGCCGCCCGTCCAGGCCCCGCAGGAGCCCTCGAAGCCCCGGTACGCCGAGTGCGCCATGTGCCACGACCCCGTGCCGCAGCCGGGCATCTGCGCCGCCTGTGCGGGCCTCGGCACGCGTCCGGTCGCGCTCGGCAGCGGAGCGGAGGTAGCCGCTGCCGGGGTCGCGCGTGTCCGAGCAGCGATGCGCGCCGCGAGGGGAGGGGCCAACACCGGGACGCTCATGCCTGCGGGTTAGCCGTTTCTTTCCACTCATCAGTTGACTGGTCAGGTCGCGCCGTTGACCGACTAACAGTAAGCACAGGAGTCGGCAAGCGACTGATGGGTGCTTCCCAGCTGAGGAGGCCGTCTCCGGCTCCTCGGTTCAGCTGAAGTGAAGACCGGCTCGGGGGTTCTCGGGCATGATGCTGCTGCAGGTAGACGAGGGGGCTCGTGGTGGCGGGTGTTGAGGTGGCGATCCTGGCCGAAACTGGCAGGTTCGACTCTGGAGATGCACGGTGGCAGGACCAGGTCGCGGCGCTACACACCGCGTTGCGTGAGGAGGCCGGGACGGTCTTCTCACGCCGCGTGCCCAAGCCGGGGTGGAAGGGCACCGTCGACACGGTGATACTAGCGGTGGGCTCCTCCGGCGCCCTGACCGCCGCCGTGGCGTGCTTTCGTGCCTGGCTCGCCCGGGACAAGACAAGGACGCTCACCGTGACGTGGACCGACGAGGCTGGAGGCGAGCGGTCTCTCCAGATCAGTGGCGACAACGTCGACCAGGCATCGTTCCAAGCGCTGGCCGAGGCGATCCGCAGCCGTCTGGGAGACGGTTGATGGCTGGAGGGGGTCGCTATCGAGGGCTTCTGATCGGCAACACGAGCTTTCCTCGCGACCCGCACGCCCTTCTCGACCTGCACGGGCCCCGAGTCGACGTCCAGCAGCTGAAGCAGGCGCTGACGGACGAGCAAGTCGGGCTGTTTCGTGGCCAAGACGTCTGGCAGCTGGTCGACAACGGGATCCAGGACATCAGGGAGCAGGTCGACGAATTCTTCACCTCGGCCACCCGGGAGGACGTGCTGTTGCTGTACTACAGCGGCCACGGCCAGACCGACGAACTCGGAACGCTCTACCTGTGTGCCAAGGACACAAGCACCAACCGCCTACGGGCCACCGCGTTGAGCGCGATCGAGATCAATAACATGATCGACGGCTCACCGGCAGGTACCACCATCGTCATCCTTGACTGCTGCTACAGCGGCGCCTTCAAGGGTGCCGCCAAAGCCCCGGCCGCGGGCAGGGGTAGGTACGTGCTCACCAGCAGCAGATCGACCCAGCTCACTCTGGCGGCCACCAGGCTCGGCCAGCCCAGCCCGTTCACTGGTGCGCTCGTGCGCACCCTGCGGCAGACCTGGCCCGCAGGGCATCTGACGATCGTCGAGCTTTACCGACTGGTGCACCGATGGATGACCAAGGACTCCGTGATCACCCCGCAGCTGAGGATCGCCGGGGAAGGCGATGTCATCATCGCCCGGCGCGCAGCCTCGCTCTGGGGCGCTCCTCCGACTGAGCAGGCCCCCAGTCCGGAGAAGATCCCGGCCCGAGATTCCGCTAGCGCAATCAGCACAACCTCCCGCAAGGAAAACAGGGGTGCCGCGCCCGCGCCTCAGCCGTTCCACGCGCCCGACGTCATCTCCTACACACTGCCATCGCTGGACCTGCTGGAACGTGGCGTCCCCGCCAAGGGCCGCTCCAAGATCAACGACGAGGCAATATCCCAACTTCAGGGCGTGTTCACCGGGTTCAAGGTCGACGCCAGGGTCATCGGCTTCTACAGCGGCCCGACGGTCACTCTCTACGAGGTCGAACTCGGGCCCGCTGTGACCGCTGGGCAGATCACCGCATTGACCAACAACATCGCCTACGCAGTCGCCACCTCCGACGTCCGGATCGTCTCGCCGCTCCCTGGGAAGGCTCTGGTCGGCGTGGAGATCCCCAACCCGGCCCGGGCGATCGTCGCCCTCGGCGATCTGCTGCGCTCGCGCACCGCTGCCGAGGACACGCACCCGATGGTGGTCGGCCTGGGCAAGGACGTCGAGGTCCGCACCGTGATGGCCCACCTGGCGAAGATGCCGCACCTGCTGGTCGCCGGCGCCGCTGGAACGGGCAAGTCGTCGTTCATCAACTGCCTGATCACCTCGGTGCTGGTCCGCGCCACCCCCGACGAGATCCGTATGGTGCTGATCGACCCCAAGCGGGTCGAACTTGCCGCCTATGAGGGCATCCCGCACCTGATCACCCCGATTATCACCAACCCGGAGAAGGCCGTCCGGGCCCTCCAGTGGGTGGTGCGCGAGATGGACATGCGCTACGACGACCTGGCGGCCTGTGGCTTCCGGCACGTCGACGACTTCAATGCCGCGGTGCGGGCCGGCACCGTCCAGCCCCCGCTCAGCAGTGAGCGGGAACTGGTGCCCTACCCGTACCTTCTGGTGATCGTCGACGAGCTGGCCGAGCTGATGATGGTCGCCCGGCAAGACATCGAGGACTTGGTGGTCCGGATCAGCCAGCTCGGCCGCGCTGTCGGCATCCACCTGGTGCTCGCCACAGTGCGCCCCTCGGCGGACGTAATCACGGGCCTGATCAGGGCCAACGTGCCTTCCCGGCTGGCCTTCGCCACCTCGACGATGGCGGACTCCCGGGTAATCCTCGACCAGCACGGCGCGGAGAAGCTGATTGGCAAGGGCGACGCCCTGTTCCTGCCGATGGGCGCCAGCGAGCCGATCCGCATACAGGGCGCCTTCGTCACCGAGGCCGAGATTGCCAAGGTGGTCCAGCACTGCAAGGACCAGCTGACGGCCTAGTAGAACCGCCGGAACTGCCGACCAGTCGAATCCCGGCCGCACCTCAGGTGGAACACGGTCCCTGCGAACTCGTGTGGTGGGGACCGAAACTGGACGACAACGGGCGCGGTCTCTCAGCGGTGGATCGGTCCGCGCCGAACCGCTCGGGAGCGGGGTCCTGCGGTCCCCAGCGTCGGGACCGGAGGAGATGCGGACCATCGGTCCCGGGGACCGTCACACGGGTAGGCCAGCGGGGACCGGGACCGGTCTGTAGGGACTGAGCCGCTGGGACGGTTGCCGACGTTCTTCCCACGGGGACCGTCAGTGCCGGGGACCGGGACCGACTCGGAGGTTGGGCCGCAAACGGGTCGGGACCGAGGGCAGGACCGCTTCGGGACCGGGTGCTCGACGGGGTCGGCACCCGATCACCGCTTTCGCGTCGGGCCCTTTAGGAAATTGGCCGACCCTGGCGTAGCGTCCTCCGATTCCCGACGAGCCGCCCTCCGCAGCGGTCCCGGACACGTGACCGTCAGCCCATCGCTGGTCGGCTATCCACATCAACCGACTCGGAGGAGAGCCCCTGACCACCCACCCGAAGCCCACCGACCCGACCCCCGACATTCGCGCCCAGTCGACCAACTACCCCAAGCTGCAGCACGCTTGGCCTCTACCTCGGAACGGTCATGCCGCAGGCGCAGCAAGCTATCGCGTGGGGCTGCCCCAGAGGCAGCCCCACGCAGGTCACCCGCCAATCAGCGAGGGTCAGCCGGTGACGAGTCGAGCGGGGGCGCTCGACTCGTCACCGGCAACCTGACACCAGGGGGTG
This sequence comes from Kitasatospora sp. NPDC101447, assembly GCF_044767225.1. Classification (NCBI taxonomy): domain Bacteria; kingdom Bacillati; phylum Actinomycetota; class Actinomycetes; order Kitasatosporales; family Streptomycetaceae; genus Kitasatospora; species Kitasatospora sp. NPDC101447. The sequence continues at coordinate 68,817 of NZ_JBIWNL010000025.1, read as the reverse complement.
CCAGGAGGGTCGGAGGAGACGATCACCACCTCCCCGAACACCTGTCAACGCGCTCCACAACGCCGCCGAGCGCGAGAGATCGCCAGCACCGTCGAAGCCCGAAACCGGACTGCTTCCGCTTCTGCGCGACCAGCACCCTCAACACGGCCCGCGGTCTGACTGCCGGCGACCCGCAGGATCGCCTCGACAACGCGGTTGATGAGCTCGACGCCGACCAACACGCCATCACCAGCATCGACACGGCAGGCGTGAAGCTCGAAAGCGGCTGGGCGAGCCGACCGCCTTTACAGCAAGTGAGATGCACCCACTCGTAGTTGATGTCACTTTGATGTCGTCTGGGCTGGTCGGGAACCTTCCCGACCAGCAGTGTCTTGTGTTGGTTCCGCGCCGATCACCAGCACTGGAGCCGCCATGACCGACCGCACCGACTTCGACCGACCTACCTTCGACCGCACCGTCATCCGAGCCGTCCCTCATCCTGACGAACTGCGACCGCGTGGACTCGCCATCGCCTGCGCGCGGTGCGGTGCCACCCGCGACTGGCTGCTTCTCAATGTCCGCGCCCTGGTCTTCGTCCGCTGCCGCTGCGCGCACGAGTGGCACGAGTCCGACCTGACTCGCGCCGACTTCGACGAGTCGTTCACGAGCGTTGAACGCACCTGGAGCACCCTTGAGGAGGCCATGACCGCCCTGGCCTTCGACGGGCTCCTCGCCGGAGCGATCTGGGACTGATCCCACACCCGGTGGAGCCGCCGAGCGACCGACGGCTCCACCGGGATCAACTCGCCGAACCCGTCTGAGGGCCTGGGAATTCTGAGCCCGTAGCACAAGATCGGCCGAATGCGTTCGGCCGGCAGAACCCGAAGCTGGTCCTGCCGCCCAGGGAACCACCGAGATCCCCCAGGCAGCAGACCGCACTGGTGGCACCGCCACCGGTCAGCCCGAGATCACGCGACAGCGCGACCACCACCCGCGCCGCACAGAAAGCCGTGCATGTCCGACCAGTACCTCACCGTCGCCCAGGTCGCCGACCGCCTGGGCACCAGCGAGCGCTTCCCCCGGCGCCTCATCGCCGAGCGCCGGATCACCTTCGTCAAGATCGGAGCCCACGTCCGCATACCCGAGTCCGCCCTCGACGCCTACATCGCCACCGGCACCGTCCCCGCGGTCCGCTCCCGACGCGACCGCCGAGGGAGGGCTGCCTGATGGCTCGGAAGAAGCCTTCGACCCGCCGCCGGTTCGGCGCGATCCGCCAGTACCGCTCCGGCCGTTGGACCGCGAGCTACCACGACCACCTCGGCAACGAGCACCGCTCACCCGAGACCTTCGAGACCAAGACCGACGCCGAGGTCTGGCTCACCCTCGTCGAGGCCGACCTCACCCGGGGAAACTGGATCGACCCCGACACCGGCCGCGTCCCTTTCAAGGACTACGCCGCGGCCTGGATCAACGAGCGCGGCCTGATGCCGACCACCGATGAGCTGTACCGCCGACTGCTGTGGCTGCACATCCTGCCGACCTTCGGCGAGATGCCGGTCAAAGGCATCCTGCCGAGCCACGTCCGTACGTGGAACGCCGGGCGCCGACAGGCGACCGGTGCCACCACGGCGGCGAAGGCGTACCGGCTACTGAAGGCCATCATGGAGACGGCCACCGACGACGAGCTGATCAACCGCAACCCCTGCCGCATCAAGGGCGCCGGCAGCGAGGACGCACCCGAGCGGCCCGTGGCCACCATCGAACAGGTCTTCGAGCTCGCGGAACTCATGGGACCCCGTTGGCGGTTCATGGTCTTCCTCGGAGCCTTCGCCACCCTCCGCCCCGAGGAACTCGCCGAACTGCGCCGCAAGGACGTCGACCTCGACGAGCGCTCCCTGAAGATCAGCCTGGCCTCCCCCGAGCTGAATACCGGCAAGCGTGCCACGGGCCCCACCAAGTCGAAGGCCGGCAAGCGAACGATCCACCTGCCCTCCTTCCTCGACATTCCCCTGCGCCAGCACATGGCCTGGCATGCCGAGCCGGGACCGGAGGGGCTCGTCTTCGTCGGCGAGAAGGGCGCACCGTTCCGGCGAAGCACCTTCGGGCGCAAGTTCCGCAAGGCCCGCGCCAAGGTCGACGGCCTGCCGCGCCATTTCCACTTCTACGACCTGCGTCATACCGGCAACACCCTGCTCGCCGAGGAAGGCGCCAGCCTCAAGGACCTCATGGTCCGCATGGGCCAGTCCTCGACCCGCGCGGCGATCATCTACCAACACTCCACCGATGGACGCCAGCGCCAGCTCGCCGCCACGCTCGACACCCGCGTCCGCACCACAACCGGGCACACCCGGCCCGCGCCACCTGAGCCTCCGAACGGTGCACCTACCGGTGCGCCAGTGGTGCGGCCTCTTCGACGGTTGATCTGATCCCATGTCAGGGGCCGGCGAGCACCCTCGCCGACCCCTATTGACCGCTACAGGCCCGCAGTCGCCACCGCCGCACCGAGGCGATCAATGCTCTGACCTGCGATTTCTCGGCGCGCCGACATTGGACACCCTGGTGACTCAGGTCACAAGAAGTTGATCTCGAAATCCGAGGCGCTAATCGTACAAAGATTCGATGAAGCCTAAATCTGACGGCTTTTCAGCTGATCTGGAGTACACAGTGGTGCGCAAGCAGTGCGGGGCCCGGAAATTGGTCCAGACAACAAGAAAGCCCCAGGTCGTTGACCTGGGGCTTTACTCTGAGCGGGCGACGAGAATCGAACTCGCGCTCTAAGCTTGGGAAGCTCATGTTCTACCATTAAACTACGCCCGCCTGATGAGCCGTCAGAGACCGCTCGATCCAGTGCCACTGTACCCCATCCGTGACTGCGGTTGCACGAGGGATCCGGGGGCGCGGCGGAGCGGGGTGGGGGCGGGTCCGGAGGCGTACTGTGTGGGCCGCGTACGAGCGCTCCGGTGGGTGGGGTCGGGGGCGGCGAGCCACGGCGAGGAATGTCCGGAACATCCCCTAATGTGACGCTGTCCCGGGGCTCGGCCGCCGGGGCGCGTGAGTACGGGTGAGTACTGGGTTAGGGATGGGAAGGGGATCGATGGAGCAGCGCGCCGTCGTTCGTTGTGCCGAGGGGCACCTGTTCAGCACCACCACGTTCCCGATGCAGAACCTCGGTCCGGGCCGGCTCGGTCCCGGGCGGTTGATCCGCTGTCCGCAGTGCGGACGGCTGCGGAGTTCGGTGCTGGCCGACGTGCGGGAGCTGTCGGAGCCGCAACTGGCGCAGGCGATGCGGCTGGAGGCCGCGGAGTTCCTGGCCTGACGGTCGGCGGTAGGACCAGGAGGACGTAGTGGGGCCCCGGGCGGATTCGTCCGGGGCCCTTTCTTGCACGTAACCTCGAAGCGTGCTGCTCTCTGACAAGGACATCCGGACCGAAATCGACCTGGGCCGGGTCGTCATCGACCCGTTCGACCCGTCGATGATCCAGCCGTCGAGTATCGACGTGCGCCTCGACCGCTTCTTCCGCGTGTTCGAGAACCACAAGTACCCGCACATCGACCCCTCGGAGGAGCAGCCGGACCTGACCCGGCTGGTCGAGCCGGAGGGCGACGAGGCGTTCATCCTGCACCCGGGCGAGTTCGTGCTGGCCTCGACGTACGAGGTCATCTCACTGCCCGAGGACGTGGCCTCCCGCCTGGAGGGCAAGTCGAGCCTGGGCCGGCTGGGCCTGCTCACCCACTCCACGGCCGGCTTCATCGACCCCGGCTTCAGCGGCCACGTGACGCTGGAGCTGTCGAACGTCGCGACGCTGCCGATCAAGCTGTACCCGGGCATGAAGATCGGGCAGCTCTGCCTGTTCCGCCTCTCCTCGCCGTCGGAGCACCCGTACGGCTCGGAGCGCTACGGCTCGCGCTACCAGGGTCAGCGCGGCCCGACGCCGTCCCGCTCGTACCTGAACTTCCACCGCAGCGCGGTCTGAGCACACGGCGAGGACCCAGCGGTCCTGGCGGTCCCCGCAGTCCCGACGGTCCCGGCGGACCTGCCGGACCCAGCAGAGCGCACGCAGGCCGGGGGGGCCCCCCCCCGGGGGGGGGGGGGCGCCCCCCCCGGGGGGCGGCCCCCGGGGGGGGGGGGGCCGCCGCCCCCCCGGGGGCCCCCCCCCCCCCCCCCCCCCCCCTGGGCCCCCCCGGCCCACCGCC
>NZ_JBIWNL010000025.1:41629-64634 GCF_044767225.1 Kitasatospora sp. NPDC101447 | reverse complement strand
CCGGGGCCCGCCCGCGGGGGGGGGGGGGCCCCCCCCCCCCCCGCGGGGGGGGGGCCCCCGGCCCCCCCCCCCCCCCCCCCCCCCGCGGGGGCCCCCCCCCGGGGGGGGGGGGGGGCCCCCCCGCGGCGTTCTCAGGCCCGCTTGGGGCTGGTGACGGCGACCAGCTCGGTGCCGTCCTCGGACAGCCGCAGCTCGGTGCGCAGCTCGGCCAGCTCGCCGAGGTGGTGCAGGTGGGTGCCGCCGCAGAAGATCTGCGCGCCGCCCTCGGGCAGCTCGCAGTGCCACTGGCGGCGGGCGGTGAGCTCGGGGCCGGGCACCTCGATGCGGACCGGGGCGTCGGCGGCGACCCAGGCGGCGAGCCGGGCGTTGACGTCCTCGGTGAGGGCGGGCAGGGCGTCGGCCAGGGCGGGGAACTCCTCGGTGGCGTCCGCTGTGAAGCCCTTCTTCTTCAGCGACTTGCCGAGCCGGTAGGTGTCGGTGCTGGCCTGGGTATCCATGACCGAGCTCGCCATGGCGAGGCTGTCGAAGTCCGGGTTGCCGAAGGCGTCCGAGCGGCCCGGGTCCTTGCGCCAGCGCGGGGCGAGCGCGGCGTTGAGGGCGAGGGCGAGCAGGTGGCAGCCGCTGTGCGAGGCGCTGAGGGCGCCCCGGCGGTCGGCGTCGACGGCGAGCGCCGCGGTGCGGCCGACGATGTCACCGGGGTCGGTGTCGAGGACGTGCAGGACCAGCCAGGACCACTCCTCGTCGCCGCGCCGGACCGGGATGTCGGCGCCGACCAGCAGCGCGTCGTCGTCCGGGCCGACGGCGCCGGTCAGGCAGTCGACCACGGCCAGCTCGGTGCCGTCCACGGTCAGGGTGCCGAGGTCGGCCGGCTGGTCGGGCCAGGTGTGGTCGAGCGGGTGGAACGGGGTCGCGCCGGTCACGACGGCGTACCGGCCGTCGGCCAGCGGGTGCACCGCGAGCACCGGGGACTCGCCGGTCACCGCCCCGGCCGGGAAGCTGACGTGGGTGGTGGGGAGGGTCATGCCTGGCTCCGGTGGACGTGGGGCGAAGAGGGTGGACGGGCCCCGGCGCTCGGCCGCGGCCCGTCCACCATTCTGCCCTTCGCCGGTCAGCCCAGGGTCGGCAGCTTGATCAGCACCAGCAGGGCGAGCAGCTGCAGTGCCGCGGCGCCGGCCGCCTTGCCCCAGGGCAGGTCGTGCAGCCGACGGACCATAGCGGTCAGCAGGAACGCGCAGAGCGCCCAGGTCGCCCAGCCGACGACCTGGACGACGGCGCTGCCGGAGGGCAGCACCAGGGCGAGCAGCAGCCGGGGCGCGTCGGTCAGCCAGCCGATCAGCGCGGCCAGGCCGACCGTCGCCTTCCACGGGCCGTCGCCGCCGAGCTGGCGGGCCAGGGCGTAGGTGACCCCGCCGAAGACCGCGCCGGCCACGGTGAAGCCGATGGCGGCGGCGAGGATGCCGGTCAGCGCCACGGTGAAGGTGGAGTTGACGATGTCGTCGTGGGTCAGCCCGATGCCGAGCACCGCGAGCGCCCCGTACAGCAGGGAGACGGTGAGGGCGGGCAGCCAGACCTGGTGGTCGCGGGTGCGGTCGAACATCGCGGTCGGGCTGCGGAAGAGGCCGACGAACAGCTCGCGCCACTGCGGCCGGGGACCGGTCGCCTGCGGGGCGGACTGGCCGCCGGCCCGGTAGACGGCGACGTTGTCCTGGCCGTACGGCGGCTGCTGCTGCTCGTACGCCTGGTGCTCGTACGGCGGCTGCTGCCCGTAGCCGTCGGGGCCGTAGCCGTCGGGGGCGTAGCCGTCGGGCGGATACTGCCCGTACTGCCCCTGGTCCGGGTGGTGCCCCTGGTCGTAGTAGCCCTGGTGCGGCGGTTCCTGCCCGTACGGGCCGCCTCCCGCGTACGGGGCGCCCGTCGGGAAGGCGCGGGTGCTCCCGGGCCGGTCGGCCGCGTACGGGTCGTACCCGTCGTCGGCCGTGCCCCCCGGTCCACCTGCGGTTCCCGGGTGCGGAGCCGTGAAGTACTCCGGCCCGTCCGTCCGCCCGTGCCCCCCGGGCGCCCCCGCCGGCGGCGGTGGGGCCGACCACCCGCCGTGCGGACGGTCGGCGCCCTGACCGCTGTCGTATCGATTACCAGCCACGCTCTGAAGGTACCCGTCCGGCCCAACGCGCGTCGGCCCCGGACGGAGCCGGGGCCGGTTTGCAGCGAGGCTGAGACGAACGGGGCCGAAAGCCGCCCCCGCCCCACCGGTGGCCGGACAGCCGAGCGGTCGAGGGGCGGGGCTCCCGCGGAGCCGGTGCTACCGCTGCGCGGTGACCGACGGCCCGTGCACCGCCGCCGCCGCGCTGGTGCCGGCCGGGCAGCCGCCCGGGCCGGCCGAGGTGCGGACGGCGCCGACCGGCAGCAGGGTGCCGCAGGCGATCCGGATGCCGTTCGGCAGCTCGTTGTCCGACTCCACGATCGCGCCGTCGCCGATCACCGCGCCGTCCAGCGCCGAGCGGTCGCCGATGGTCGCGAAGGCGCCCACGATCGAGTCCTTGACCAGGGTGTCCGGGCCGATCACCGCGCCGGGCAGGATGACGCTGCCCTCGACGATCGCGCCGGCCTCGACCACCGCGTCCTCGGCGACCACGCTGCCGCCGCTGAGCACCGCGCCCGGGTGGACGGTGGCGCCGGGCAGCAGCAGGGCGTCGCCGGTCGGACCGGGGACGGCCGGGGAGTCGACCTTGCCGAGCACCAGGTCGGCCGAGCCGCGGACGAACGCGGCCGGGGTGCCGAGGTCCAGCCAGTACGAGGTGTCGACGACGCCGCGCAGCAGGGCGCCGGTGGCCAGCAGCTCGGGGAAGGTCTCGCGCTCGACGGACACCTCGCGGCCGGCCGGGATGCGGTCGATCACGGACCGGGTGAAGACGTAGCAGCCGGCGTTGATCTGGTCGGTGACGATCTGCTCCGGGGTCTCCGGCTTCTCCAGGAACTCCAGCACCCGGCCGTTCTCGTCGGTCGGGACGAGGCCGAAGGCGCGCGGGTCCTCGACCCGGGTGAGGTGCAGGGTGACGTCGGCCCCGGCGGCCACGTGGCCGTCGCGCAGGGCGGCGATGTCCAGGCCGGAGAGGATGTCGCCGTTGAAGACCAGGACCGGCTCGTCGGGGCCGCAGGTCAGGCCGGAGGCGGCGTTGCGGATGGCCCCGCCGGTGCCCAGCGGTTCGCGCTCGGTCAGGTAGACCAGCTCGATGCCGTAGGGCGTGCCGTCCTGGAAGTGGTCCTCGAACACCTCGGCCAGGTACGAGGTGGCCAGCACGACGCGGGTGACGCCGGCGGCCGCCGCACGGGCCAGCTGGTGCGCGATGAACGGGACGCCTGCCACCGGCAGCATGGGCTTGGGGGTGTGGGTGGTCAGCGGACGCAGTCGCGTGCCCTTACCACCGACCAGCATGATCGCCTCGGTCATGGTCTGCGCTGTTCCCCTTGTGGTCTCTGCGGCCCGGCCCGGCGGCCGGTGCCTCCGTCGGTGTTCTGGAGTCGGTGTTCTGGAATCGGTGTTCTGCAGTCGGTCTTCCGGACCCGTCCGGCCGGCGCGGGTCGGCACCCGTCCGGCCTTGTGTCCGGCGCGGGTCGACCGGCACGGAGCCGGTCCGGCGCCTACTGTATTTCCTTCCAACCGAATGCCCGTCCGGCGCCCGTGCGACGGAGATCACTCGCCGCCCGCGGCCGGTGTCGCCGCGCGCCTCCGCAACGACCCAAAAGCCCGGCCCGGTGGGCGCGTTGGCGGCGTCCACCGGGCCGGGCAGTTGTAGCAGAACTGTCGAACAGCGGGCTTTCGGCCGGTGAACGGCTAGGCGTCCACCGTCGCGGGCCGCTCCTCGGCCTCGGCCGGCGGGGTGGCCTTCACCGAGTCGAGCAGCAGCTGGGCCACGTCGACCACCTTCAGGTTCTCCTTGGCCGCGCCCTCGTTCTTCTTGCCGTTCACCGAGTCGGAGAGCATCACCAGGCAGAACGGGCAGGCGGTGGAGACGATGTCGGGGTTGAGCGACAGCGCCTCGTCCACGCGCTCGGTGTTGATCCGCTTGCCGATGCGCTCCTCCATCCACATCCGGGCACCGCCGGCGCCGCAGCAGAAGCCGCGCTCCTTGTGGCGGTGCATCTCCTGCTGGCGCAGACCCGGGACCTTGTCCATGATCTCGCGCGGCGGGCTGTAGACCTTGTTGTGGCGGCCCAGGTAGCAGGGGTCGTGGTAGGTGATCAGGCCCTCGACCGGGTTGACCGGGACGAGCTTGCCCTCGTCGATCAGGTGCTGCAGCAGCTGGGTGTGGTGGATCACCTCGAAGTGCCCGCCGAGCTGCGGGTACTCGTTGGCGATGGTGTTGAAGCAGTGCGGGCAGGTGGCCACGATCCGCTTGGTCGGGGCGTCCTCCAGCGCGGCGTTCAGCGTCTCGACGTTCTGCGCGCCGAGCATCTGGAAGAGGAACTCGTTGCCCAGGCGGCGCGGGGAGTCACCGGTGCAGGTCTCCTCCTTGCCGAGGATGGCGAACTTCACGCCCGCGGTGTGCAGCAGCTCGGCGAAGGCCTTGGTGGTCTTCTTGGCGCGGTCCTCCAGGGCGCCGGCGCAGCCGACCCAGTAGAGGTACTCGACCTCGGCGGGGTCGATGTCCTCGCCGATCACCGGCACCTCGATACCGGTCTCCTTCTTGAGCTCCTTGACCCAGTCCAGGCGCGCCTTGGTGGCCAGGCCCCACGGGTTGCCCTTGTTCTCCAGGTTCTTGAGCATCGTCCCGGCCTCGGTCGGGAAGTTGCTCTCGATCATCACCTGGTAGCGGCGCATGTCGACGATGTGGTCGACGTGCTCGATGTCCACCGGGCACTGCTCGACGCAGGCGCCGCAGGTGGTGCAGGACCACAGGACGTCCGGGTCGATGACGCCGTTCTCCTCGGCGGTGCCGATCAGCGGGCGCTCGGCCTCGGCCAGGGCGGCCGCCGGGACGTCCTTCAGCTGCTCGGAGGTGGCCTGCTCGTTGCCCTCCATGTCCTTGCCGCCGCCGGCCAGCAGGTACGGGGCCTTGCCGTAGGCGTGCTCGCGCAGGCTCATGATCAGCAGCTTCGGCGAGAGCGGCTTGCCGGTGTTCCAGGCGGGGCACTGCGACTGGCAGCGGCCGCACTCGGTGCAGGTGGAGAAGTCGAGGATGCCCTTCCAGGAGAAGTGCTCGACCTGGGAGACGCCGAAGACGGCGTCGTCGGCCGGGTCCTCGAAGTCGATCGGCTGACCGTTGCTGGTCATCGGACGGAGCTCGCCGAGCGCGGTGCCGCCGTCCTCCTCGCGCTTGAAGTAGATGTTGAAGAAGCCGAGGAACCGGTGCCAGGCGACACCCATCGAGGGGTTGAGGCCGATGGTGGTCGCCCACGCGAACGAGATGCAGATCTTCAGCATCGCGAACAGGTAGATCAGGTTCTCCAGCGTGCCGTGCGACAGCCCGCTGAGGGCGGTGACGAGCGGGTACGAGACCAGGTGCTCCGGACCGTACGAGTCGACGCCGTTGAGGGCGCCCTCCAGCGCGCGCAGCATCAGGATGCAGAGTCCGATGCCGAGGATCGTGTACTCGACGTAGAAGGCCTGCCAGGCGATCGAGCCGGCGAAGCGGGACTTGCGGCCGGAGCGCGACGGCAGGCTCATCAGCCGGATCACGATCAGGACCAGGATGCCCAGCGTGGTCAGGGTGCCGACGAGCTCGACGAAGAGCTGCCAGATCATCCAGTGGCCGATGATCGGCAGCGCGAAGTCGGCGTCGAACAGCTGGCCGAAGGCGTTGACGATGGTCAGCACCAGGCTGAAGAAGCCGACGGCGACGAACCAGTGGGCGATGCCCACGATCCCCCAGCGGTTCATCCTGGTGTGACCGACGAATTCGGTCGCGACGGTCTTCACCCGCTGGGCGGGCTGCCCGAAGCGGGTGGAGTCCTGCGCACCTGTGCGCACCACCTTGTAGATGTACAGCGCCGCACGGGCGGCGAGCGCGGTGCCGATCACGAACGTGACCAGCGAGATGACGATCGCTGCTAGCTGCATCGGCTCTCCGTCTCCTGCGGCTTTGCGGTTGAGCAGTCTCTGTGTTCCACGGTTGTCGGCTTCGATTGTACTGGTGGGTAACTTGCCGGGCCGACGGCCCGGACATTACCGGTCGCTAACACTTCTCCAGAAGATTCCCAAGCTATGGCGGCAGTCACGCGGTCGCAGCCGCGCCACGACGGGGCCCCGCCCGCCGTCCGGGCGGACCGGCACTCCACCGGCCCGGACCGGCCCCGCAACGGCCCCGCCGCGCGGTGACGCTCAGCAAAGTTGAGCGACGCCCGCTCATAGCTGTTGACGCTGCCCGCCGGGTCATGCATCCTTGAGCCTGTAAAGCTCAACTCTTCCGTGGAGGTATCTACGATGGCACGCGCGGTCGGCATCGACCTCGGCACGACGAACTCGGTCGTCAGCGTTCTGGAGGGTGGCGAGCCCACCGTCATCACGAACGCCGAGGGCGCTCGGACCACGCCGTCCGTCGTCGCCTTCGCCAAGAACGGCGAGGTCCTGGTCGGCGAGGTGGCCAAGCGCCAGGCGGTCACCAACGTCGACCGCACCATCCGCTCGGTCAAGCGCCACATGGGCACCGGGTGGAAGATCAACATCGACGGCAAGGACTTCAACCCGCAGCAGATCTCGGCCTTCGTGCTGCAGAAGCTGAAGCGCGACGCCGAGGCGTACCTGGGCGAGACCGTCACCGACGCCGTCATCACCGTCCCGGCGTACTTCAACGACTCCGAGCGCCAGGCCACCAAGGAGGCCGGTGAGATCGCGGGCCTCAACGTCCTGCGCATCGTCAACGAGCCGACCGCGGCCGCCCTCGCGTACGGCCTCGACAAGGACGACCAGACGATCCTGGTCTTCGACCTCGGCGGCGGCACCTTCGACGTCTCCCTCCTGGAGATCGGCGACGGGGTCGTCGAGGTGAAGGCCACCAACGGTGACAACCACCTCGGTGGTGACGACTGGGACCAGCGCGTCGTCGACCACCTGGTCAAGGTCTTCCAGTCCGGCCACGGCGTCGACCTGTCCAAGGACAAGATGGCCCTGCAGCGTCTGCGCGAGGCCGCCGAGAAGGCCAAGATCGAGCTGTCCTCGTCCTCCGAGACCTCGATCAACCTGCCGTACATCACGGCCTCCGCCGAGGGCCCGCTGCACCTGGACGAGAAGCTCACCCGGGCCCAGTTCCAGCAGCTGACCACGGACCTGCTGGAGCGCTGCAAGGTCCCGTTCCACAACGTCATCAAGGACGCCGGCATCTCGCTCTCCGAGATCGACCACGTCGTCCTCGTCGGCGGCTCGACCCGCATGCCGGCCGTCGCCGAGCTCGTCAAGGAGCTGACCGGCGGCCAGGACGCCAACAAGGGCGTCAACCCGGACGAGGTCGTCGCCATCGGCGCCGCGCTCCAGGCCGGTGTCCTCAAGGGCGAGGTCAAGGACGTCCTCCTGCTGGACGTCACCCCGCTGTCCCTCGGCATCGAGACCAAGGGCGGCATCATGACCAAGCTGATCGAGCGCAACACCACGATCCCGACCAAGCGCTCCGAGATCTTCACCACGGCCGAGGACAACCAGCCGTCCGTGCAGATCCAGGTCTACCAGGGCGAGCGCGAGATCGCCGCGTACAACAAGAAGCTCGGCATGTTCGAGCTGACCGGCCTGCCGCCGGCGCCGCGCGGCCTGCCGCAGATCGAGGTCACCTTCGACATCGACGCCAACGGCATCATGCACGTCGGCGCGAAGGACCTCGGCACCGGCAAGGAGCAGAAGATGACCGTCACCGGCGGCTCCTCGCTGCCGAAGGACGAGGTCGACCGCATGCGCCGCGAGGCCGAGCAGTACGCGGAGGACGACCACAAGCGCCGCGAGGCCGTCGAGACCCGCAACTCCGCCGAGCAGCTCGTCTACTCGACCGAGAAGTTCATCGCGGACAACTCCGACAAGCTCCCGGCCGACGTCAAGACCGAGGTCGAGACCGCCATCGGCGAGCTCAAGGAGGCCCTGAAGGGCGAGGACATCGCGAAGATCCGCGAGGCCTCGGAGAAGGTCTCCACCACCGCGCAGAAGCTCGGCCAGGCGCTCTACGCCAACGCCGACGCCACCGCCGGTGCGGCCGGTGCCGGTGACTCCGCCCAGGCCAAGGCCGAGGACGACGTCGTCGACGCCGAGATCGTGGACGACGAGAAGCCCAAGGGCGGTGCGTCGGCATGACGGACAAGCCGCAGGGCGGCAAGCCCGGCGACGACTCCGCCGCCGAGGAGGCCGTGATCAAGGCCGCCGAGGAAGCCGCGGCGGCCGGTGCCGCCGAGGGCGCCTCGGAGGAGCTCGCCACCGCCAAGCGCGAACTGGCCGAGCGCACCGGTGACCTGCAGCGTCTGCAGGCCGAGTACCAGAACTACCGCAAGCGGGTCGAGCGCGACCGGCTGACCGTCCGCGAGATCGCGGTCTCCAACATCCTGGAGTCCCTGATCCCGGTCCTGGACGACATCGGCCGCGCCCGCGAGCACGGCGAGGTCACCGGCGGCTTCAAGTCCGTCTCCGACTCGCTGGAGACGGTCGTCGCCAAGCTGGGCCTGCAGCAGTTCGGCAAGGAGGGCGAGCCCTTCGACCCGACCATGCACGAGGCGCTGATGCACAGCTACTCCTCGGACGTCACCGAGGACACCTGCGTCCAGATCCTCCAGCCCGGTTACCGCATCGGCGAGCGGATCATCCGCCCGGCGATGGTCGCCGTCGCGGAGCCCCAGCCGGGCAGCCAGACGGCCGCCGACACCGACGCCAAGTCGGGCGACGCGGACAAGTCCGACGGTGGCTCGGACAGCTGACAACCTGTGACAGCTGACAACCAGTGCGCTGCGGAGTCGTGCGCCGGCCAGTACGGCGGCCGGCTCCGCAGCGCGCTGTCAACGGCGTTGCGTTCTGCTGCTGTTGACAGCACAGTGACGATGGACTCGGGAGGTGGCTCAAGCCGTGAGCGGTAAGGACTACGTGGAGAAGGACTACTACAAGGTCCTCGGCGTGCCCAAGGACGCCACCGCCACCGAGATCAAGAAGACCTACCGCAAGCTCGCGCGCGAGTTCCACCCCGACGCCAACAAGGGTGACAGCAAGGCCGAGGAGCGGTTCAAGGACATCTCCGAGGCGTACGACGTCCTCTCCGACGAGAAGCGCCGCAAGGAGTACGACGAGGCCCGCAGCCTCTTCGCCAACGGCGGCTTCCGGGCCGGCGGCGGCCCCGGCGGCACCGGCAGCTACAGCTTCGACTTCGGCGACCTCTTCAGCGGCAGCCAGGGCGGCGGCGCCGCCGGCGGCGGGCTCGGCGACGTCTTCGGCGGCCTGTTCAACCGCGGCGGCGGCACCCGGCAGGCCCAGCCGCGGCGCGGCGCCGACGTCGAGACCGAGGTGACCCTCTCCTTCGAGGAGGCGGTCGACGGCGCGACCGTCCCGCTGCGGATGACCAGCCAGGCCCCCTGCCGCACCTGCAACGGCACCGGCGCCAAGTCCGGCACCACCCCGCGGGTCTGTCCCACCTGCGTCGGCGCGGGCACCGTCAGCCGCGGCCAGGGCGCCTTCGCGCTCTCCGAGCCGTGCAAGGACTGCCGCGGCCGGGGCATGATCGTCGACGACCCGTGCACCGACTGCCACGGCAGCGGCCGGGCCAGCTCGGCCCGCACCATGCAGGTCCGCATCCCGGCCGGCGTCCACGCCGACCAGCGGATCCGGCTCAAGGGCAAGGGCGCCCAGGGCGAACGCGGCGGCCAGCCCGGCGACCTCTACGTCACCGTGCACGTCGACCCGCACCCGGTCTTCGGGCGCAAGGGCGACAACCTCACCGTGACCGTCCCGGTCACCTTCCCCGAGGCGGCCCTCGGCGCCACCATCGAAGTACCCACCCTCGGCGGGCCCTCCGTGAAGCTCAAGCTGCCCCCGGGCAGCGCCAACGGCCTCACCATGCGCGCCCGCGGGAAGGGCGCCACCCGCAAGGACGGCACCCGCGGCGACCTCCTCGTCACCGTCGAGGTCGTGGTCCCCCAGCACGTCAGCGGCGACGCGCTGGACGCCCTGGAGCAGTACCGCGAGGCCACCGCCTCCGACGATCCGCGAGCAGCCCTCTTCCGGGCGGCGAAGGGAGCGTGACGACCAGATGTCCCCGATGAATCCGATCAACCCGGTCAACCCCGGTGGCTCGATCGGCCCCGGCGTCGGCGAAGGCCTGCCCGGGGACGGCACCCGCCGCACCCGCCGGGCCCCCTCGGCCGCACCGCCGTACGTCCTCACCGAGGACACCCCGGTGTACGTCATCTCCGTGGCCGCCGAACTGTCCGGCCTGCACCCGCAGACCCTGCGCCAGTACGACCGCCTCGGCCTGGTCTGCCCCGACCGCACCGCCGGCCGCGGCCGCCGCTACTCGGCCCGCGACATCCAGCAGCTGCGCGAGGTCCAGCGGCTCTCCCAGGACGAAGGCATCAACCTGGCGGGCATCAAGCGGATCATCGAGCTGGAGAACCAGGTCACCGCCCTGCAGTCCCGCGTCGCGGAACTGGTCGACTCCCTGGAAGGCGCCGCAACCGCCCTCCAGCAGCGCGAGGCCGCCGTCCACGCCTCCTACCGCCGCGACCTCGTCCCGTACCAGCCGCCCACCCCCCAGTCCAGCGCCCTCGTCGTCTGGCGCCCCAAGCGCTGACCGACGGCCCCGCCCGGACACCGCCGCCGGCCCCCTCCTGTTCGGGGGGTGCCGGCGGCAACGCGTTGGTGAGAGAGTGCGGTCACAAAGCCTCTCCAGAGGACACACCAGGTCTGGCATGCTGTCGATTCAGCGTCGGTGCTGATGGGACACAGGTATCAGGTGACGGCAAGGAGTCGCGGATGAGTGAACGAGAGCAGCCCCTTGCCGCCGGCTTGACCGTCCTTTCGGCAGAAGCCCGCGAGCTGTATCTCGCCGTCATCCGAGGTGACGGCAGGCTGCCGTTGGGCTCCAATGTCGATCAGGACGGTGCTGCCCGGGACGAACTGGTCAGGATTGGCCTTCTCGTGCCCGACAGCGATGACCCGTCCATATTCGTGGCCGCCGACCCGACACAGCTCTCGACAAGTCTCAGTCATTCCTGGCAGCGCCAGGCGCTGGAGCTCCTGTCTCGCGCCGTATCTCTCCCCTCCGAACTTCAGGAGCTGGCCCGGGAATTCCACACCCCGAAGCAGCGCGGAGGGTCGATCGAGTATGTGCAGGGAAAGGCCCTGATTCGTCAGAGACTGGAACAGTTCAGAGAATCCGGACTGGAGGAGGCTTTGGCACTCCAGCCCGGGGGGCCGCGGCTTCCGGAACTGCTCGCCGGAATGATCGAACACGACCTGGAAACGCTGCGCAGTGGCACGGAGATGCGGACGATCTACCATGCCAGCACGCGGTACCACCAGCCGACCAGGGATTACGTGGCCACGCTTGCCCGAGCCGGCGGCCAGTACCGCACCCTTGACGAGCCCTATAACCGGCTCATCGTGATGAATCGACGGGTCGCCGTCATCCCGATCGTCGATGACATGAGCCTGGCCGCCTTCATATACGACCCGGCAGTCGTCAACTACCTCGCCGAGGAGGTTTTCGAGCGATGCTGGAGCCGGGCGCTGGAATTCGAGGGCGCCCGCACGGTGCCGCAACAGGTGGTGTCACGCCTGCGCCAGACGATCATTGACCAGATGCTTGAGGGCACGAACCACCGGGTCATCGCAAGACGCCTGGGGATCAGCGAGCGGACACTCGCGAGGCATATTGCCGAGATGCGCGACGACTACAAGGTCGACTCGCTGTTCCAACTCGGTTACGTCATCGGCCGAAAGTCCCAGGAACCTGCCGAATGACCGCCATGCCAATTTCAGGCCAGGATTGGTAAGGCTATTCAAGAGCTCCGGCAGGCGACCGAGTGCTCACGTGGCCGAGCTCACTGCCAGGAAATGTCGTCCGCGACGGTCACGGCAGCCCGAGCAGCGCTCGCACCAGGCGAGTCGACAGCATCCGTGAGAGAGCCGGCGCCAACCACAGCAGCGGCAACAGCCAACGAAAGCACAACCTTGCGGACAAACCGGCGCATGTCAGTCACGCCCCCACTCTCTCTGTCGAGAACCGCCACTAGAAGCGTCGAACAGGATAACGGCTGACCTAGTTCCACGCGAGAGGCAGGCCACTGTCTGCAGCTTGCGGACTGTGCGTCATCTCCCTGCCAGGCATCCAGATGACACTGGGCAACCCTGGACGCGGCGCTGCCCCGCGATGGACGATCAGTTCGCTCCCAATGGTCCGGCAAGCCGCCACACCTTGCCAATGTACCGTCAAATTATCCAGTCGTTCACCACCGTCATCACCGCACAGAGCAGCCCACATCCAACGCATCGCCGACGCGCACTCTCCCGATCGGCCTTTCCCCGGAGTCGACATGACCGAGCCCTACCTGCGTCACCACGACAGCCAGGCCCCCGAGGGTCGGCGTGCACGTGTGTTCCTGGCCGCGCCGCTGATGCGGCTCACCGGCCCGGCGGACAGCGTGGTGACGCTCGCCAGCCGGACGCGGCTGACGACGCTCCGCACCACGCTGCTCCGCAGCGGTGCCGCCGTGTACAGCGCGCACCACAGCGATGCCTGGACCATCTCCGGCCGCGCCCCGGAGCCCCGCGTTCCGTCCGACTTCCGCGCCCTGCAGTCCGCGGACCTGGTGTTCGCCTACGTGGGAGCGCCGCTCTCGGCCGGCGTGAGCCTGGAGCTGGGCTGGGCGTCGGCGCTGCGCAAGCCGATCGTCCTCCTCGTCGACGAGGCCATCACCCACAACCCGCTGATCGCCACCATCGAGCAGGTCGCCCCCGTCCTGCCGCTGGTCTTCGACGACACCTGGTCGCAGGAGGCCCTCAACCACACGGTCGAGACCGCCCTCGACTGGGCCGGCATGGCGCTCTCCCTGCGCGAGGGCTTCTGGACCGCCCCCGGCGAGCAGTTCAACGTCCCCCGGCAGCAGCCCCCGGTCCCCGGCTACTGGCCGACCGGCGCCGCCACCGGCTGAGCAGCGCTCACGCAGCCGGGCGGTGTGACCCTCGACCCTCCGCTCGCTCAGGCCCATCGGCACCGTCGGCACCATCGCAGGATCCGCCACCACGGCGGCGACCCCGTTGTCAGGGGTCGCCGGGATCAGCGCGACGGTGCGACCGAAAACCCGGGCCCGACGCGGCAACAGGAGGGCGCCGACCGGTGGATCCTGCTCGGCCGGGAAGTCAGGGCCTTGTGCGGACAGTCCCTGACGAACCGGGCGATCACAGGCCGGATCCGGTCGGCCCCCGCCCCCGAAAGCGTCCCGCCGGTCGACTCCCCTCCGGCGGGACGCCGCGCGGTGGGCCCGGGGCGGATCGAGCTCAGGCATCACGGGCGCCCCTCATCTGCCAGCCCAGCTGGAACAGGGTCTCGGCGTCGTGCAGCTCGCGCAGGCGGGCGATGTGGGCGGCGACCGTCCGCTCGCTCAGGCCCAGACGGCTCGCGATCGCCCGCTGCGTGAGCCCACGGGCGAGCATGCGGCCCACCCGCTCGTGCACAGCCGGCTCGGCTGTTCCCGTGACGAGAGCAGCCCAGTTCACTCCTTCGGCCAGTTGCCAGTGCAGTTCGAAGTCCCGCACCAGGAAGTCGACCACGGCCGGGTCTTCGATGACCGCCGCACTGCTGTTGTCAGGAGCTGCGGGAATCACGGCAACTGCTCGGCCGAAGATGAACAGCCGGGTGAAAGGCACGGGCAACACTCGAATGGCGACGCCGAGTTCGGTCACCGCTGCCGCGAAAGCAACGGTCGGCGTGTCCGACAGAACGGCCGCCTCGTAGATCACCCGCATGGTGCCGCCCTTCTCCAGGTGACGGCGGTCGGAGTCGAGAGCCTCCGCCAAGTGCTCGGCCGGGCGAGCAGCTCCCGGCTGCATGGAGAGGGTCTCATTGGGATGATCGGCAAGAATCTGGGCCACGCGGTGCCGGATCTGTTCCCTCCCCGTGACGTACTGCACACCGGACGAACGGTCGCGGTGACGACGAGGCGCCGTGTCATAGGCCTGGGTCAGGTCGTCCAGCTGTTTGGGGACAAGCGCTGCCTGAGTGATCAGCCGGGCTCCCTCTGCCATGAGCTCCGCGCCGATACGTTCACCAACGGCTCGGGGGTTCACTGCGGTGTAGGCCCCGTCGGCGATGTGCAGGAAGAGCAAGCCGAGGTCCGCGAGCTGCTTGACCGTCGGTTCGTCCTCGGGGCGGACCTCGCTGACACGGAGGCGCCCGCCCTCCTTGAGGATCTCCCGGTAGAGCTCCCTGGCGGCGGCGGGTAGATCGGGTACGGCGTCAGACATTGCGAGCTCCCCTCATCTGCCAGCCCAGCTGGAACAGGGTCTCGGCGTCGTGCAGCTCGCGCAGGCGGGCGATGTGGGCGGCAACCGTCCGCTCGCTCAGGCCGAGGCGGGTGGCGATGGCCCGTTGGGTGTGGCCTTGGGCGAGCAGGCGGGCCACCTGCTCGTGGACCGTCGGCGTGGCGGAACCGTTCGCGAGGGCCGCCCAGTTGACGCCTTCGGCCTGTTGCCAGAGCTGTTCGAAGGTGTCGACGACGAAGCCGACCGTCGCCGGGTCGTCGACCACGGCGGCGCTGTTGTAGTCGTCGGCGGCGGGGATGACGGCCACCGTCCGGTCGAAGACCAGGAAGCGTTTGAAGGGGACGGAGACGACCCGGGTGGTGCAGCCGAGCCCGGTGACTTCGGCTGCGAACCGGACGGTCAGCGGGTCGAGTTTGGCCGAGGGCTCGTACAACGTCCTGACGGTGCCGCCGCGTTCGTGGATGCGCCGGGCGCGGTCGAGGGAGTCGGGCAGCAGCTCCGCCGGGCGGGGGCCGCCGGGCTGGGCGGTCAGAATCTCGTCGGGGAACTCCTGCGCCAGCTGCTCCAGTTCGTGGCGGATGTCCTCCTTGGCGGCGAGGTAGCGCACGCCGGTGCTCGCGCTCCGCCGCTTGGGGGTCGCGTCGTAGGCGCGGGTGAGTTCGCCCATCAGCTCGGGGAGTTGTTCGGCCTCCGTGAGCAGGCGGGCGCTCTCCAGGCGGATCCCGGTGCCGATCCGCTCGGTGGCGACCCGCGGGTCGACCGCGCTGTAGGCGGCGTCCTGCAACTGCGGTACCAACAGGCCGAGTTCCACCAACCGCCGGAGGGCGGACTCGTCCTCCGCCCCGATGTCGGCGATCGGGACGCGGCCGCCCTCGCGCAGGATCGCGAGGTAGAGCTCGCGGGCGGCCGGGTCCGGGAGGGCGGCGGCGAGGTGGGTGGAGGGGGCGTCAGTCATGGTGCTCCCCGCGCAGGCGCCAGCCGAGGTGGAAGAGGGTGTCGGCGCCGTAGCGGTCGCGCAGGCGGGAGATGTGGGCGGCGACGGTGCGTTCGCTGAGGCCGAGGCGGGTGGCGACGGCGCGTTGGGTGAGGCCGCGGGCGAGCAGGCGGCCGATGCGGACGGTGGTGGGGTGCGGGGGGTCGAGGTGGCGGTCGGCGGGGGCGGCGCGGGCCCAGTCGCGTTCGAAGTGGGCGACCAGGTGGGCCACGACGGCGGGGTCGGTGAGGAAGGTGGCGCGGCTGCGGTCGTCGGAGGCGGGGACGACGGCCGTCCTGCGGTCGAAGACGAGCAGCCGGTCGTACGGTTCGGCGAGGAGCCGGACCCGGGCGCCCTGGCGGGTGCGGAGGGCGACCTGGCGGCGGACGTTGTGGTCGGCGAGGGCGGCCGGCTGGTAGACGGTGCGCAGTGAGCAGCCGCGGCGCAGCAGGGAGAGGTCCTGGGCGAGGGCCATCCGCAGGCCGTCGACCGGGCGGGGGCCGGGTTGGGCGGCCAGGACTTCTTCCCGGCATTCCGAGATGAGTTCGGAGATGCGCTGGCGGATGTCGACGTTGCCGTCGATGCGGACGGCGTCGCCGCGCGGTCCGTCCGGTCGGCGGACGGCGTCGTAGGCGAGGGTGAGCGGGGCGAGGGCGCCCGGGAGCTGTTCGGCGTACTGGAGCAGCCGGGTGGCGCGGGTGCGCAGTTCGGTGCCGATGCGGTCGCCGAGGGCTCGCGGGTTGGCGGCGGTCCAGCCGGTGGCGGAGGCGGTGAGGAGGCCGCGGGCGACGAGGGCGGCGAAGGCGGGGCGGTCGGCGGGGGCGAGGTGTTCGGGGCGCAGCCGGCCGCCGGCCCGGACGGCGGTGAGGTAGAGGGCCCGCTCGGCCGGGCCGGGCTCATCGGTCATCGCGGGCGCCTCTCATCAGCCAGCCGAGCTGGAAGAGGGTCTGGGCGCCGTAGCGGTCGCGGAGGCGGGAGATGTGGGCGGCGACGGTGCGTTCGCTGAGGCCGAGGCGGGTGGCGACGGCGCGCTGGGTGAGGCCGCGGGCGAGCAGGCGGCCGACCCGGTCGGGGATGGTGCGGGCGGGGCCCTGGCCGAGGGCGGCGGCGGCTTCGGTGGTGTCGGCGCGCGCCCAGTCGCGTTCGAAGGTGCCGACCAGGAAGGTGATGGTGGCCGGGTCGCTGATGAAGGCGGCGGTGCTGTTGTCGTCGCTGGCGGAGATCACGGCGACGGTCCGGTCGAAGACGATGAGCCGCTGGAAGGGTTCGTCGAGGACGCGGATGAGGGAGCCGTGCCGGGTGACCTCCTCGGCGTAGGCGAGGGCGGGCGGCTCGGCGAGGGCGACCGGCTGGTAGATGGTGCGCAGTGAGCAGCCGCGCTGGAGGAGCTGGACGTCCTGGCGGACGGCGACCTGCAGGGTGTCGGCGGGGCGGTGGCCCGGCTGGGCGGTGAGGACCTCGAAGCGGCAGTCGGAGACCAGTTGGGAGATCCGCTGGCGGATGTGGACGTGCCCTTCGACGTGGACGGCTCCGCCGGACCGGCCGGAGGGGCGGGGCATGGCGTCGTAGGCGCGGGTGAGGCCGTCCAGGGCGCCGGGGAGGCTCTCGGCGCGGACCAGGAGCCGGGTGGCCTCGCTGCGGAGTTCGGCGCCGAGCCGGTCGCTGACCGAGCGGGGGCTGACGGCGGTGTAGCAGCGGTCCATCGGGTTGACCATCAGCAGGCCGATGTCGATGAGCTGTTGGAGGGCGGCCCGGTCGGTGTCCGTGACACCTGCGCAGGGGATGCGGCCGCCTTCGGCGATGATCGCCAGGTACAGTCGGCGGGCGGCTTCGTCGGGTTCCTCGATCACGGGCGCCGCCTGGTGCGGCGCGACCGCCGGTTCAGCCGTCACGTCGCACTCTCCCTGCCGGACGCGTGTGCCTGGTGTTGCCCGCGCCACCCCGCCGGCTCGCCGCGCGAGCCGCCCGAGCCGCGGGTACCGGTCGTCGGCCGGTTGCCGGTTGCCGGGCGCTCACGGTACCGGGTGCCGGTACGGCGTGATCATGCGGTCCGGCGGTCACGGTATCCGTCGTGACGGCGGGCCCCCGGGTCCGGGTGCCGTCGCACACCGGGTTGTCCGGGGGCCGCCGTCCGCACGCCAATGCCACGGCGCTTCCGTCGAGGCGGAGCAGCAACGCCTCGACGGCTCCGGTTCCGGGGGCCATCACCACACATGGTCCCCGGCCGGCGCTCTTCCCCCCCGTTCCACTGGCGCGGGATTGGTGCGCCTGCGGTCAGTTCCGAAGAGCAAGTCGCCACCATCGGGCTGCGGTTGCCCGGACGACTTGGCGTGTCTCCACCATCACAGCGTGACGGCCGGTGAACAAGTGCCGCCCGAGTGCATGTTCGCGCAATTGCAGCTATCTGCACCGCGGGGCGGGTGCGGGGAGGCGGGCGGCGGGGCGGGTTCCGGTAAAGGCCGAGGCCAGCGGGGGGTACGGGCGGCGCCCGGCGGTACCGCCGGTTGGCTGTGCACGGTCAGAGTGCGGGTGCGCATTCCTGCAGCGGCCTCATGGTCCTGAGCTGCATGTCTACGCGCGGTGACCATCAGACCCCGCCCGGCCGCGCCGTTCGGCCGCCCACGACCGTCCCGTCCGCCCGGCCCGCCCGGTGGCCTCAGCGCGCCAGCAGCCGCCCGCGCGCCAGCCCGGCCGCGGTACCGCCCGCCGCGAGCGCCCAGGCGAGCGCCAGCAGCAGGTACAGCCCGGCGGCCAGCGCGGTGAAGCCCCCGAACCCGGTGTGCCGGGCGAGCGCGGAGGCGCCGGTGACGCAGGTGCCGATCGGGAAGGTGTACGCCCACCAGGTCATCGCGAAGGGCATCCCGGCCCGGCGGGCCCGCAGGTTGGCGGCGAGCGCGACGGCCAGCCAGAGCACGGCGACCCCGATCACCGCGACGCTGTACAGCTCGGCGAGGTCGAGCATGACGGGTGCCAGTGCGGGCAGCACCGGGCGGGCGGCGTCGGCGAGCTGGTGGACGGCGGTGACGGACTGGCCGAGCGGGCCGAGCACCAGGAAGAGGGAGGGGGTGAGCACCAGGGTCGGCAGCTTGCTGTGGAGCAGGCCGGTGAACACCACCGGCAGCAGCACCAGGGTGGCCAGCAGCCCGATCCCGAACAGCGCGCAGCAGACGTACAGCATGGCCTGCTGCGGCGCTCCGGAGGGCAGGTGCGGGACCAGCACCGGTCCGCAGGCGGAGGCGACCAGCGGGGCGACCACCGGCAGCAGCCAGGTCGGGTTGGCCTCCAGGGCGGAGAGCCGGTGCCGGGTGATCATCAGGTACGGGATGCCGCCGGCGACGGCCAGCGCGTACAGGGTGCCGACGCCCCACAGCACGGCGTCGACGGCGACCGCCGGGCCGGTGCCGATGACCCGGGAGCCGAGCAGCACCGTCCCGAGGCCGACCGCGAGCACGGCCATCGGCGGACAGCCGTAGAAGACGGCGGTGGCCGGGGTGTCCAGCAGCTGGGCGCGGGCGGCCCCGCGGTGCCGGGTGAGGTGGACCAGCCGGGCCGAGGCCAGCACCAGCAGGGCGGCCAGACCGAGCGCCCACATCACCTCGCCGAAGCCGATCAGCCCGGGCAGTCGCACCGGCAGGACGGCGGCGCCGTTGCCGAGGATCGCGGTGCCCATCACGGCGGCGTACCAGTTGGGGCCGAGCTGGGCCAGGTCGTACCGGGAACGGCGGGCGGCGGGGCGGGTGAGGAGGCGGGGTTCGGCCAAGGTGGACATGCTCCCCACCATCGGTCCGAAGGCCGGCCGGCGGTAGCGCCGAGGATCCTATGGGGGCATAGCCTGGACCTATGGCACTCTCCCCGCGCGTCCCCGAACTCGGCGCCCTGGAACTGCTGCTCGCGGTGGCCCGGCTGGGCAGCGTCGGACGGGCGGCGGCCGAGCTGGGCGTCAGCCAGCCCACCGCCAGCGCCCGGATCAAGGGCATGGAACGGCAGATCGGCGTCCCGCTGCTGGACCGCTCGCCCCGGGGGAGCAAGCCGACCGAGGCGGGCCGGCTGGTGGTCGAGTGGGCCCGACAGGTGGTGGAGGCGGCGCAGGCGCTGGACGCCGGGATCGACGCGCTGCGCGAGCGGCGGGACGCCAAGCTGCGGGTGGTGGCCAGCCTGACCGTCGCCGAGTACCTGATGCCGGGCTGGCTGATGGGGCTCGCCGAGGCCAGTCCGGGCACCGCGGTGACGTTGCGGACGGCGAACTCGGCCGAGGTCGCCGGGCACGTCCTGGCCGGGCACGCCGACCTCGGCTTCGTCGAGGGCCCGGCCACCCCGCCCGGGCTGTCCGGCGCGGTGGTGGCGGCCGACCGGCTGGTGGTCGTGGTGGCGCCCGGCCACCCGTGGGCGCGCCGCCGCACCCCGCTGACCGGGCCCGAGCTGGCGGCCACCCCACTGGTGCTGCGCGAGCCCGGCTCGGGCACCCGGGAGGTGCTGGAGACGGCCCTGCGGCCGTTCGGTGGCGCCGCTCAGCCCCGGCTCGAACTGGCCTCGTCCACCGCGCTGAAGTCGGCGGCGATGACCGGGGCGGGGCCGGTCTGCCTGAGCGAGCTGGCGGTGGTGGAGGAGCTGGCGACCCGTCGGCTGGTCGAGGTGCCGCTGGAGGCGGGGCTGGACCTGCGGCGGCCGCTGCGCGCGGTGTGGCCGGCCGGGCAGCGGCCGGGCGGCCCGGCCCGGGAGCTGCTGGTGCTGACCCGCCGGAGCATCCCCGAGCGTTCGGCCGGAAGTCGCCCCAGGGACGGTTTCACGGAAGGTTGAGCGGAATAGACTCAACTTAGTGCATGCTGTAGGCATCAGAAGTGCAGGACGACGAGGGAGGACCCCCCAGCAGTGGACGCCAGCAAGTTCACCACCAAGACGCAGGACGCCCTGTCCGCCGCGATCCGGCAGGCGGGCGCGGCCGGCAACCCGGACGTCAAGCCGGTGCACATCCTGATCGCCCTGCTGGAGCAGCCCGAGGGCATCGCCCGGCCCCTGCTGGAGGCGGTCGGGGCGGACGTCGCCCGGGTCGGCTCCGAGGCCCGCCGCCAGTCGGCCGCGCTGCCCAGCGCGATGGGCTCGACGGTCGCCGCCCCCCAGCTCGCCCGGGACACCCTCGCGGTGCTCACCGAGGCCGGCAAGCGCGCGGACGACCTGGACGACCAGTACGTCTCCACCGAGCACCTGATGGTCGGCCTGGCCGCCGAGGGCGGTCCGGTCGCCGAGCTGCTGGTGCAGCAGGGCGCGACGCCGAAGGCCCTGCTCGCCGCGTTCAAGGACGTCCGCGGCAGCGGCAAGGTCACCTCGCCGGACCCCGAGGGCACCTACAAGGCCCTGGAGAAGTACGGCACCGACCTCACCCAGGCCGCCCGGGACGGCAAGCTCGACCCGGTCATCGGCCGCGACCACGAGATCCGCCGGGTGGTCCAGGTGCTCTCCCGCCGGACCAAGAACAACCCGGTGCTGATCGGTGAGCCGGGCGTCGGCAAGACCGCCGTGGTCGAGGGCCTGGCGCAGCGCATCGTGGCCGGCGACGTGCCCGAGTCGCTGCGCGGCAAGCGGCTGGTCGCGCTGGACCTCGGCGCGATGGTCGCGGGCGCCAAGTACCGCGGCGAGTTCGAGGAGCGGCTGAAGGCCGTCCTGAACGACATCAAGGCCTCCGACGGCCGGGTCGTCACCTTCATCGACGAGCTGCACACCATGGTCGGCGCGGGCGCGGGCGGCGACTCCGCGATGGACGCGGGCAACATGCTCAAGCCGATGCTGGCCCGCGGCGAGCTGCGGATGGTCGGCGCCACCACGCTGGACGAGTACCGCGAGCGGATCGAGAAGGACCCCGCCCTGGAGCGCCGCTTCCAGCAGGTGCTGGTCGGCGAGCCCAGCGTGGAGGACTCGATCGCCATCCTGCGCGGCCTCAAGGGCCGGTACGAGGCGCACCACAAGGTGCAGATCTCGGACGCCGCCCTGGTCGCCGCGGCCACCCTGTCCAACCGCTACATCACCTCCCGCTTCCTGCCCGACAAGGCGATCGACCTGGTCGACGAGGCGGCCTCCCGGCTGCGGATGGAGATCGACTCCTCCCCGGTCGAGATCGACGAACTCCAGCGTGCCGTCGACCGGTTGCGGATGGAGGAGCTGGCCCTGGAGAAGGAGTCGGACCCTGCCTCGGTCGACCGGCTCGCCCGGCTGCGGCGCGATCTCGCCGACAAGAACGAGCAGTTGAGCGTGCTCACGGCGCGCTGGGAGCAGGAGAAGAAGAGCCTCAACCGGGTCGGCGAGCTCAAGGAGCGGCTGGACGACCTGCACGGCGCGCTCGAACGCGCCCAGCGCGACGGGGACTTCGAGCGGGCCTCCAAGCTGATGTACGCCGAGATCCCGGCCGCCGAGACGGAGCTCACCGACGCCCAGGAGCGCGCCGCCGACCAGGACGCGTCCGCCTCCATGGTCAAGGAGGAGGTCGGCCCGGACGACGTGGCCGACGTGGTCGCCTCCTGGACGGGCATCCCGGCCGGCCGCCTGCTGGAGGGCGAGAGCGCCAAACTCCTGCGCATGGAGGAGGAGTTGGGAAGGCGCCTGATCGGCCAGGCGGAGGCCGTGCAGGCCGTCTCGGACGCCGTGCGGCGCACCCGCTCCGGCATCGCCGACCCGGACCGTCCGACCGGTTCCTTCCTCTTCCTCGGCCCGACGGGTGTCGGCAAGACCGAACTCGCCAAGGCCCTCGCCGACTTCCTGTTCGACGACGAGCGGGCGATGGTCCGGATCGACATGAGCGAGTACGGCGAGAAGCACTCGGTCTCCCGCCTGGTCGGCGCCCCGCCCGGGTACGTCGGCTACGAGGAGGGCGGCCAGCTCACCGAGGCGGTCCGCCGCCGCCCGTACAGCGTCGTCCTGCTGGACGAGGTGGAGAAGGCGCACCCGGAGGTCTTCGACGTCCTGCTCCAGGTGCTGGACGACGGGCGGCTCACCGACGGCCAGGGCCGCACGGTGGACTTCCGCAACGCCATCCTGATCCTCACCTCCAACCTGGGCAGCCAGTACCTGGTCGACCCGAGCACCCCGGAGGCGGAGAAGCGGGAGCTGGTGCTGGGCGCCGTCCGGGGCGCGTTCAAGCCGGAGTTCCTCAACCGGCTGGACGACATCGTGGTCTTCGACCCGTTGGGCACCGGCGAGCTGAGCCGGATCGTCGACCTGCAGGTGGCCCGCCTCGGCGAGCGGCTGAACGAGCGGCGGCTCACCCTGGAGGTCTCCGAGGCCGCCCGCGACTGGCTGGCGCTGACCGGCTACGACCCGGCGTACGGCGCCCGCCCGCTGCGCCGGCTGGTGCAGTCCGCGATCGGCGATCAGCTGGCCCGGGCGATCCTGTCCGGCGCGGTGCACGACGGGGACACCGTCCTGGTCGAGCTCGACGAGGAGGGCGACCGCCTCACCGTCCGCGGCCGGGGGCCGCTGGAGAAGTAGTGCCGCGGGGGGGGCGCCCCCCGCCCCCCCCCCCGGGGGGGCCCCCCCCCCCGCGGCCCCCCCGCCCGGCCCCCCCCCGGCGGCCCCCCCCGCGCCCCCCCCCCCGCCGGCCCCCCCCCCCC
>NZ_JBIWNL010000025.1:0-41621 GCF_044767225.1 Kitasatospora sp. NPDC101447 | reverse complement strand
CGCCGCGGGGGGGCGCCCGGCCGGGGGGGGCGCCGCCCACCCGGGCGGGGGGGGGGGCCCGGTGTTTATTTGGGGCCGGGGGGGGCCCCCCCCCGCCCCCCGGGGGGGGGGGGCCCCGCGCAGCCGTGTCCGGCCGGCCGGGCCCCGTACGTGCGCCGACCGCGGCGCCCGCCGTCAGTCGGCCGCGCCCCGCCGCTGCCGCCGCCTCGACCGGTCCCGCCAGCCGCGCGCCAGCCGGTGCAGCTCGGCTCCCTGCGCCTCCGGCAGGTTCCAGGTCTGGGTCAGCAGCCGCAGGGTCGAGACCCGCGGGCAGGACACGCCCCGCTCCAGGTCCCGGATCGACCGCACGCTCAACCCCGTGGCGTCACCCAGTTGCTCCTGCGTCATCCCCCGGTCCAGCCGGATGGTCCGCAGCAGTGCCCCGAGCGATGCCCCCTCCCCCGTCACCGTTCCGTCCATGTGTTCCCCCCTCGACTCGGAACAGCTCAACTTGCCCTTGCAGAACGGGCTTTGTGTGAAGCGAGTTCCATCGCACGCTAACCGCATCCGGCCCGCCCGGCAGGCGAACCCGTGCGCCGGGCGCGTGACGTGGCTCACTCAAGCGCCGTCGCGCGGCCCGTCGCACCGACCGGCCACCCTCCGTGACCGCCGCCCGCCGTGACCCCTCCGCGAGCCCCGTCGCGAGCCCCGCGGCAGACCCCCGAACAGCGCCGCGGCGAAGATCGACGCGCCCCCGGGTGCCCCTGTGAGCGGAGCCCCGAATGAGGCAGGATGGGAGATGGAAAGGGCGGCCTCTCATTGCCGGCCACCACGTGCACTGAGGAAGAGGACCCCCATGAGCATCGACCCGTCGTCCATCCCGTCCTTCGGCGCGCCCCAGGGCGGACAGCCCGGCGGCCAGGGCGGGCAGCCGGCCGGCCCCCCGCCGATCATCGTGCCGGACCAGAGCCTGGTCGCCCAGCTCCTCGACCAGATGCAGCTCAAGCACGTCGTGGACGAGGAGGGCGACCTCACCGCCCCCTGGGAGGGCTTCCGCGTCTACTACATGTTCCGCGGCGACCAGAAGGAGCTCTTCGCGGTCCGTGCCTTCTACGACCGCGCGTACCCGCTGGAGAAGAAGGGCGAGGTCCTCGACCTGATCGACGAGTGGAACCGCGAGACCCTCTGGCCCAAGGTCTACACCCACACCCACGAGGACGGCGTCGTCCGCCTGATCGGCGAGGCCCAGATGATCGTCGGCCACGGCGTCAACCTGGACTACTTCGTGACCACCACCGCCAACTGGACCCAGGCCGCGGTCGGCTTCGAGCAGTGGATCGTCGAGCGCCTGGGCCTGCAGAACGAGATCGAGGGCGAGGACGGCGAGGCCCCCGAGGGCACCGACGAGGCCTGATCCCTCCCCGGCACCGTCCGGTACGGCCCGCCCGGCACTCGCGCCGGTGGCGGGCCGTGCCCGTTCCCGGCCCCCGACCCCGGCACCGTCCCGGCACCGTTCGGGCTGCCGGGGGCCCCGGGGCCCGGTCCGGGCCTTCCGGCGCAGGTACGCGGACGACGGCACGTGGACGACGGCACGTGGACGAGGAGGGTCACGGTCATGGGCGTGGAGATCGAGCGGAAGTACCTGGCGGACCGGCCGGAGCTGGAGCCCGCGGCGCCCGCCGGCGAGCGCATCCTCCAGGGGTACGTGGCGCTCGGCCCGAAGGAGGTCCGGTTGCGGCGCCACGGCGAGCGCTGCTTCCTCACCGTGAAGGAGGGCTCGGGCCTCGTCCGCACGGAGCTGGAGGTCGAGCTCTCCGCGGAGCAGTTCACCGAACTGTGGCCCGCCACGGACGGCGCCCGGCTGGAGAAGACCAGGACGCCCGTGCCGCTCGGTCCGACCACCGCCTACCTGGACGTGTACGCCGGCCCGCTGCAGGGCCTGCGCACCGTCGAGGTGGAGTTCGACTCGCCCGCCGAGGCGGAGGCGTTCGAGCCCCCGGCCTGGTTCGGGGAGGAGATCACCGGACAGGACCGCTACCGGAACCAGGCCCTGGCCGTCCGCGGTTCGTCGGCGCCGTGACGTAGCGCTCGACCGGGTCGAACGACACGGGCCGACGGTCTTGTTCGCGCGTCCGCCCGCCCCGGAGGATGGACCCCACCGACGAGCCACGAGGAGCCGGGCATGAGTGCGAGGCCGCTGTTGAACCGCCGACTGGCGGGCATGGGAACGACGATCTTCGCGGAGATGTCCGCCCTGGCCACGGCCACCGGCTCGATCAACCTCGGCCAGGGCTTCCCGGACACGGACGGGCCCGAGGAGGTCCGCGAGGCAGCCGTCCGGGCCCTGCGCGAGGGCCGCGGCAACCAGTACCCGCCCGGCCCCGGCATCCCCGAGCTGCGCACCGCGATCGCCGAGCACCAGCAGCGCTTCCACGGCCTCGGGTACGACCCCGACACCGAGGTGCTGGTCACCGCCGGCGCCACCGAGGCCATCGCCGCCACCCTGCTGGCCCTGCTGGAGCCCGGCGACGAGGTGATCGCCCTCGAACCCTTCTACGACTCCTACGCCGCCTGCATCGCGATGGCCGGCGCCACCCGCCGCCCGCTCACCCTGCGGGCCCCGGACTTCCGCCCCGACCTCGACGAGCTGCGCGCCCTGATCACCCCGCGCACCCGGCTGCTGCTGATCAACACCCCGCACAACCCCACCGGCACCGTCCTGACCGCCGACGAGCTGACGGCCATCGCCGAACTGGCCGTCGAGCACGACCTGCTGGTGGTCACCGACGAGGTCTACGAGCACCTGGTCTTCGGCGCCACCCACCACCCGATGGCCGCCCTGCCCGGCATGCGCGACCGCACCGTCACCATCTCCTCCGCCGGCAAGACCTTCTCCTTCACCGGCTGGAAGGTCGGCTGGGTGACCGCGAGCCCGGCCCTGATCTCCGCCGTGCGCACCGCCAAGCAGTACCTCACCTACGTGAGCGCCGGCCCGTTCCAGTACGCCGTCGCCGAGGCGCTGCGGCTGCCCGACACGTACTTCGACACCCTCCGCGCCGACCTGCGGCGCAAGCGCGACCTGCTGGTCGACGGCCTCACCGCGGCCGGCTTCCGGGCCTTCACCCCCGAGGGCACGTACTTCGTCACCACCGACATCACCCCGCTCGGCGAGAAGGACGGCGTCGAGTTCTGCCGCGCCCTGCCCGAGCGCTGCGGCGTCGTCGCCATCCCCAACGCCGTCTTCTACGACGACGCCGACGCCGGACGCAGCCTGATCCGCTTCACCTTCTGCAAGAAGGACGAGGTCCTGCGCGAGGCGGTGGCACGACTCCAGCGGCTCTGACCGGCGCGCCGGCCGGTCGGGGCGTCGACGCCGGCCGGTCGGGGTGTGGACGTCAGCCGGTCGGGTTGTTGAAACGGGCCCAGCCCTCCGCGTCCAGTGCGTCCAGAGCCCGGTCGTCCAGTTCGACGGCCGGGCTCGGGGCCAGGTGCTTCCGCCAGGTGCTGCGCGGCACCATGGTCATGCCGAAGTCGATGAAGCCGTTGGTGAAGCGGAAGCTGGAGCCGCCGCGTTCGTAGAGGCGGAGCAGGGGCTCGAACGGATCCGGCAGCGGGGGCAGTTGCACCCCGGGCGCACTGGTCAGGGCGGCCCACTGGACGGCGGCCGCGCCGCTGTCCATGGCGTACGACGAGCCGGAGGCGTCGTCGATGAAGTTCTCGATGTCCGCGATCACCGCCGGGTCGGCACGGACGGAAGGGTCCACGATCTCCGCGAGGTCGAAGAAGGGCCACATCTGGGGCTCTCCATAGGCGTCGAGCCAGAGCGCGGCCCGCCGGAAGTACTCCTCCATCAGCGCAGCGCGCGAATAGCCCTTCTCGATGGCCTCGCCCGGGGACTTCCAGTCGACGGCCTTGAGGCGATCAACCATCGACTGCACAGCGTCGGAACTCACTTGAGGTCGTAACCTTTCGCCCGGAGGTGGGATTTAATCGCGTCGACCAGAACGTCGAGATTCGAGAGATCGTCGGCAATCGGAACGGGCGGAACCTCGATACCGTACTTCTTCCAGATCCAGAGTGAACTGGTTATGTTGTCGCTCGAAAAGTCAATCTTATCAAAGCTGTTGGGCGCCAGCTGGTGGGCGCTGAAGTGGTCGGGATGGGCTTCCGGCCGGGCGCCCACCCAGCAGTCGGGGTGGCTGGGCAGATACGGGAGGCCGGCTTCGAAGAGCTTGGCCTCCACGTACTCGTGGGCGATGACGGAGCGGATGATCTCGATTTTGTCCTTCGGCGCCGGGATGCCCTTCACGATGGCGTTCCAGCGCCGCGCGATCTCCCATTCGGGTTCGAAGTAGACGTCCTTCATGACGTTCTTCTCACCCGGGCCGATCTGAACGTCATGGCGGTTCACCATGAGGTTGTTCTTCGCGACTTCGACGATTCGCGGATCGACCTTGGCGTCGGTGGCCACCTCCGCGATGTCGTCGGTCCTGGTGCGGTATTCCTCGTAGATCCTGACGGCCCGGGGGTCGATTCCCGTACTGCTCTCCGGGTCGTGCACGTACCGGGATCCGGATTCGGACACCCACGGCTCGGGAGCGCCGTCAGGTGTGCGCGCGAAGCCGTTGGCCTCGGCCCCCGTGAAGCTCGGGCGGCGCTTCGGGGTACCTCCGGGCGCGGCCGCGGCGCCGACTGCGCCGACGATGAGGTCCAGGGGCATGACGGGCCCGGTCTTGAACGCGGCGTCGTAGCCGTAGGTGAGGCCGGCACCGGTGACCATGCGGCCCGGGAGGGTGTCGGCGGCGTTGGCCACCCTGGCGAGACCGTTGAGGACGACCGAGGCGCTCTCGGCGCTCTCGGCGGCGGCAGCCACGGCACGTCCGCCGGCGCCGAGGCCGCCGCCGGCCGCGCCCATGATGCCGCCGGTCTTGGCGGAGTCGGCGGCCTCGGTGAGGCTGTAGCCGCCGTCACCGAAGAACTCCACCCGGATCGGCTGAGCGACGGCGACGTCCACGGCGATCGCCTCGACCGCACCGAACACGGCACCGACCAGGATCGTGGCCGCGATCGTGGCCACGACCTCGGAGACCGCGACACCGACCGACGCGGCGGTGGCGACGATGCCCGCGGCGGTGGCGGCGGCGATGTCCGCCGAGATGCTGAAGGTCACGAAGGCGAGGGCCGCGCCGACGACCAGGGTGCCGCCGACGATCGCGGCCTCCTCCTCCAGCTTCTTGATCGCCTTGTCGACCTCGTGGGCGAACTCGCGCAGCGCCTTGGCCAGGCTGCGGCACGCCTCCGCGGTGTCGGGCAGCCAGCCCTTGCCCTTGCCCGCGCTGTCCTTGCCGCCGTAGTACTGCCCCCAGAACGTGCCGAAAGCGTCGATCGCCGGGCCGTGGTTGTTGGCCACGATGGCGGCCGCGGCCTGATTGGTCGGCGCGGTGACGTTGTCGATGGCGGTGGCCATCGCCTCCCACGCGTCGGCGACCTTGCGCAACTTGTCCGGGTCCGCATCCGGCCACCACATGCCGGTGACCTTCTGAACGGCCTTCGCGACCGTGGACTCACCCACAGGCCGACCCGAGGTAAGGGACGGGGCGGATCACGACAGCAGGTTCTTGGCGTGGTCGTCGGCCCCGGCATGGTTGTCGGCGTGGGCGCGCAGCCCCGCGCCGATGCTGCCGAGCCCCTGGACCAGGACGTCCAGCGCCGAGAGCACCTTGTCGTGCGGACCGTTGTACGCCGTCGCGAACTCGTTGCCCTGCTTGTCACCACCCCACGGACTGCCCGCGTCGGCCAGACTGCGCTTGAGCGTGTCGAGCGCCGTCTTCAGCGCCTTGCTCTGGTTCTCGAAGGTCGGCGCGGCGTCCGTCAACTCCCCCGGCCGGACCTTGAACTCCGGCCCACCCGCCTTCGCCCCGTCATCCGCCACAACGACACCCCCATGCTGTCCGCACCTCGGATCAGTGCGAAGAGTGAGATGACAAGGGAAGCTGACGCAGTTTCGACGGACGCCCGTGAGGCGGGTCACACCTGCCACCCCGCGCCGGACGACGGATCCGACGGCGGCCGTAGCCTGATCCGCTTCACTTGCTGCAAAAGGGATGACGTCCGCCGGGAGCGTGTGTCCCGCCTGCGGCGCTTCAGAGAGCCCGCGCGCCCCCTTTCACACCTCCCGACGACGGTCGACGCCGACCGGACGCCTATCCTGAGGGGCCATCAACTCGCCTGATCGGACGGCCCGTTTGCCGCCCCCAGGGAAAAACTGGCGCACCTTCCGGCACATCTCCGCCGCCCTCCCCGCCCCGTGCATCGAGGACGGCGGCGCGTGATGCGCACTGGCAGCGCACAACCGGCGCGCACGGCGCACGACCCGGTGGCAGGGGCGCGCGCTGTGCAAAGTCGCACACCGGGTCGATCAGAGCCGGGAAGCAGGTGTGCTCGAAACGGTGAATGCTTGACAAAGTTGGGTAAATCACCGGCGGACCCGGCGTATTCGTGCTTCTCTGCTGCTGAATCTCCAGCCGGAATCCTTCCTTCCACGGTCGGCCGCGCCCAGGGCCGCACAGCCACGAACAGCCTCGCCATCGCCTAGGCCTACTCGCTGCTGCTCGGCGGGCGCGCACGGAGCTGAAACGCGGAGCCGAGCATGCTCACCACACTGCAGACCTCCTACACGGACACCCGCGCCGGTGACCTCGCCTGGTGCCTCGGCGGCGACCCGCTGCCCGCTCTCGCGGTCCGCGACCTGAGACTCGACGGAGGCGGCCGTCCGGGCGCGACCGGCACCCTCCAGCTGCGGCTGCTGGGCGCCTCGCACCAGGTGGTGATCGACGCCGGTCCCGGCCGGTGCCTGGAGACCGTCGCCTGCCTGCCCGGCCGCCGCACCCCGCTGCCGGCCCGGGTGGCCAAGCAGGTCGGCGGCTGGGAGTACGAGTTCGCCGCCCGGATCGAGGCGCTGCCGCCGCACGACTTCGCCGCCCGCGCCCAGGAACTGCTGGCCCTGGTCGAGGGCCACCCGCGCGGCCTCGCCGGGGTCTTCCCCGGCGACCCGAGCGCCTTCACCGCGCTGGTCACCCAGGGCGGCACCGACCGCCTGCTCTGGCGGACCTGGCACGCCTACCCGCAGGAGGGGCAGCTGGTGTGCACCCGCTCCGCGCTCGTGGTGTCGGGGCCGTGACTCCCGAAAGCCGGGACGCGAACACCGACCCGGCCATAGGCTGCCAAGGAAAGCCCTTCGAATCGTACGCAGGAACGGTTCGTCAATCCGGCGTGGCCCACTGTCCGTCGGATGGGCGCAGCTATCCGTCCCGCACGTCCCCTAGCGTTTGTTCGTGATCAACCATCCGGCCGGTCCGCCCGCACGCCCGCGAGTGGACCTCGACGACGGCGCCCCACCCCGGCCCGGGCACGGCCTCGCCCCACTGCCCGCCCGCCGTCGATCCCGGCTGCGCTCCCGCCCCCGGCTCGCCCGGCTGGCCGTCCTGACGGCCGCCTTCGTCTGTGCGGCCTGCGGGCTGGTCTACGAACTCGAACTCGTCGCGCTCGGCGACTACCTGCTCGGGGACACCGTCACCCAGACCTCCGTGGTGCTCTCCGTCATGGTGTTCGCGATGGGCCTCGGCTCGCTGCTCGCCAAACGGCTCACCCGCCGGCCCGCCACCGCCTTCGCCCTGGTCGAGTGCGCGCTCGCCCTCACGGGTGGCCTCTCCGTCCTCGCCCTCTACTCCTGCTGGGCCTGGCTCGGCCGCTACCAGGCCGTGATGGTCGGCCTCACCTGCCTCATCGGCATCCTGATCGGCGCCGAGATCCCCCTGCTGATGACCCTCGTCCAACGGATCAGACGCGAGGACGCCGGGCGCGCGGCAGCCGACCTCTTCGCCGCCGACTACGTGGGGGCACTGATCGGCGGACTCGCCTTCCCGTTCCTGATCATGCCGACGCTCGGCCCCGGCGACGGCGCGCTCCTCACCGGCGCCGTCAACGCCGTCGCGGGCGCCGCCCTGGTGCTCTGGCTCTTCCGGGAGGAACCCGCCCCGCGGATACGACGGCTGCTCTGGGGCGGCTGCCTGCTCGTCCTCGGCCTGCTCGCCGCGGCCGCGGCCGGCTCCGACGCGATCGAACGCGCCGCCCGGCACGCCCTCTACGGCGACCAGGTCCGCTTCGCCACCCGCAGCCGGAACCAGGAGATCGTGCTCACCGGCCCCGCCGAGGGCCCGCTCCGGCTCTACCTCGACGGACGGCTCGCGGTCTGCGGGCCCGACGAGTACCGGGCCAGCGAGGGCCTGGTCCACCCCGCGATGGCCGCCGGGCCGGACAGCCGGGTCCTGCTGCTCGGCGGCGGCGACGGGCTCGCCCTGCGGGAGGTGCTGCGCCACCGCGGCGTCCGCTCCGTCCGCCTGGTCGACGCCGACCCCGCCCTCCCCCGGCTCGCCCGCACCGACCCCGGGCTCGCCGGCCTCGGCGGCCACTCCTTGGACGACCCGCGGGTCCGCACCACCGCCGCCGACCCGATGGCCTGGCTGCGCGGCGCGAGCGCCACCGAGGACGACGGACCGTACGACGTGGTGCTCGCCGACCTGCCCGCACCGGCCGACGGCGGGCCGGTCAAGTTCCACTCCCAGGAGTTCTACGGCCTCGCCGCCCGGCTGCTCTCCCCCGGCGGCCGGATCGCCGTCCGGGCCGGGAGCGACCTGAACGGCCTCTGGCAGATCGACTCCGGCCTGCGCACGGCCGGACTGCAGACCGCCCCGTACGCCGTCCCGGGCAGCCCCAGCGCCAGCTGCCGTCCCGGGCAGCCGGACTCCTCCGGGCAGAACTACCTCCTCGCCGCCGCCACCCACCCCCCGCTCGCCCTCGCCCCCGACGCCCCACCGCCCCGGGCCCTCACCCCCGACACCCTCCGCACCTCCACCACCCGCCTCGCCGCCCTCCGCCCCGCCCGTCCCCCGGCCGCCCTCACCCTCCTCAGCCCGCACTGACCACGACAGCCCGCAGCCGACGGGGCGGCGAAGCAGACGCAGCCGACGGGTCGCCGCGCACCGCCGGTCCTGGACGCCCCGCGCGGAGCGGGGCCGCCTCCTCGACGGGCCGAGGAGGCGGGGCGGCGGGCCGGGGTGGGGCGGGTGGGGTGGGGAAAGTCGGGTGGTGGTGGGTAGGGACCGGGCGGGGTTGGGTCGGTAGGCTCCGTGGCATGGAGCATGAGGTTGTCGTCCCGATGCCCGCCGAGCTGGTGCGGCAGGCCCTGCAGGATCCGGCGCTGCTGGCGCGGAGTGTGCCGGGGCTGAGCACCGAGCCGGCTGCGGTCGGGGCCGGGCCCGCCGAGGAGATCAGCGGGCGGCTGAAGCTGCGGGTCGGCAGCTCCACGATCACGTACAAGGGCGTGCTGTCGCTGATCGAGGGCCGGGAGGGCGTTCTGACGGTGCTCGCCGAGGGCCAGGAGGCCCGGGGCAGCGGCGAGGCGACGGCCACCGTCCGGGTCAGCGTCGCGGACGGTGCCGAGGACGGCACCGCCGTCATCCGCTTCACCGGCGACCTCAGCGCCACCGGTCGGCTGACCGAGTTCGACGAGGAGACCCTCGACGCCACCGGCCGCCGTCTGCTGGACAGGTTCGCCGCCGCCCTGGTCGCCCCGGAGGGCGAGCAGGACCGGGACCAGGACGAGGACTCCGACGCCGAGGCGGCGACCGAAGCCGAGACCGAGGCCGAGACCGAGACCGAAGCCGAGGCCGGGACCGAGACCGCCGGGGTGATCTTCATCGAGGACCGTCAGGACCAGCCCGGTGACGACCTCGACGACGACCTCTCCGACCTGATCGCCTTCTCCGACGCCGACGCCGAGCGCTTCGGCCTCCCCACCGGCTCCGCCGACGAGGACGAGGACGAGGACACGAACCGGGCCACCGGCCAGGACCGGGACGACGTCGAGCCCGAGGACGACGTCGAGCCCGGCGCCGCGGAGCAGGACGCCGTCGCCGAGGAGATCCCCGTCGAGCCGCTCTTCGCGTACGAGGAGGAGCCGGCGCTGACCGGCCCGGTGCGCCGCAGCATCGTCGGCCGGTCCGCCGAGGAGGTGGACCACGCCCCGCCGCGCGGCCCGTACGCCCCGGCGCTGCCGGCCCGCAGTGCGCGGGCCCGGGCGGCGTCCCGGTGGGGCGGCGAGGCCGGCGGGATCGTGGTGCCGGGCACCGGCGGCCGCAACGCGATGCCGTGGGTGATCGGCGGTTCGGTGGCCCTGCTGGGCGGTGCCGTGGTGCTGGTCAGGGCGCTGCGTCGCCGCTAGTCGGGAGCGCCGGGGGCGTCGCCAGGCCCTAGACTGAACGCTCATGAGCAACGACCGCGACGCCCTGCTGGCACAGATCAAGGACAAGGCCGTCGTGCACGGCAAGGTCACCCTCTCCTCCGGCAAGGAGGCCGACTACTACGTCGACCTGCGCCGGATCACGCTGGACGGCGAGGCCGCCCCGCTGGTCGGCCGGGTGATGCTGGACGCGACCTCGCACCTGGAGTACGACGCCGTCGGCGGTCTGACCCTGGGCGCCGACCCGGTGGCCGCGTCGATGCTGCACGCCGCCGCCGCGCGCGGGCAGAAGCTGGACGCCTTCGTGGTCCGCAAGGCCGGCAAGGCGCACGGCCTGCAGCGCCGGATCGAGGGTCCGGAGGTGAAGGGCCGCCGGGTGCTGGCGGTCGAGGACACCTCCACCACGGGCGGCTCGGTGCTGACCGCCGTCGAGGCGCTGCGCGAGGCGGGCGCCGAGGTGGTCGGCGTCGCGGTGATCGTGGAGCGCGGCGGCGCGGGTGCCGTCCAGGAGCAGGGCCTGGAGTACGTGACCGCGTACACCCTGGACGACCTGGGTCTCTGACCTCCCGACCACCCCACGTCTCCGGACGACCCCACGCCCGCGGACGACCGCACGAACGACGGAGGGCCGGGTCTGTTTCACGTGAAACAGACCCGGCCCTCCGGCCGTCCTACGGGCCGGGCGCTCAGCTCCGCCGGTGCCGACCGCCACCGGCCTGCGCGTGGCCGTCGCCGGCGTCGGCGCCGCCGGCCTTCTTCTTCTTCCGCTCGCGCACGACCTCGATCAGGATCGGCGAGATCGACAGCAGCACGATCAGCAGCGCCGCCGGGATCAGGTACTTGTCGATCACCGGGGCGAGCGCCTCGCCGAAGAAGTAGCCGATCAGCAGCATGGACTCGGTCCAGAGCACACCGCCGATGACGTTCCACAGGAAGAACGTCCGGGCGGGCATCTCCAGGGTGCCGGCGACCGGGTTCAGGAAGGTGCGGACGACCGGGATGAAGCGCGCCAGCACCACGGCCTTGCCGGAGCCGAACTTGTTGAAGTACTCCTCCGCCTTCTGCACGTACTGGCGTCGGAAGATCTTCGAATCGGGCTTGTCGAACATCTTCGGCCCGACCTTGGCACCGATCAGGTGCCCCAGCTGGGCGCCGGCGATCGCCGCCACCGGGCAGCCGATGAGCAGGACCGCGATCGGCAGCCTGGCACCGTCGCCGAGCACCGACGAGGCGGCGTTCGAGGCGGCGACGCCCGCGATGATCAGCAGCGAGTCACCCGGGAAGAAGAAGCCGACCAGCAGGCCGGTCTCCGCGAAGATGATCGCGATCAGCCCGATGGCGCCGAGGGACGAGATCAGGGATTTGGCGTCGAGCAGGTTGACGGCCAGCTGGTTGTAGTCCACGGGCGCAGGATAGCGGGCGTACCTTGCGGGCGGGCGGGCGTACCGTGCGCCGGGCTCCCGACGCCGCCCGACGCACGCGGGCCCCACCCGCCCCACCGGCCGCACGGTGCCGCGTTCCGACAGGCGGGCTCCTGCTGACCTGCGGGCACGAGTCTGGGAAGATGGCCGAGGCGTCCGGTCCGCGGCGGCCCACCACCCTCATGGCCGTACCGCGGAGGTCGCTCGAACCTTGGTGCCGGAGAGCCACATCGCAACGCCGCGCGTCGGCGGGCCGGCACGGAGTCGTCACGAAGGCGTACACAGCGTCGGACAGCACCGTCCGTACGCCGCAACCCGACAGGAGCGGATCGCATGCCCATCGCAACTCCCGAGGTCTACAACGAGATGCTCGACCGGGCCAAGGCGGGCAAGTTCGCCTACCCGGCCATCAACGTCACGTCGTCGCAGACCCTGCACGCCGCGCTGCGTGGATTCGCCGAGGCCGAGAGCGACGGCATCATCCAGATCTCGACCGGTGGCGCGGAGTTCCTGGGCGGTCAGCACAACAAGGACATGGTGACCGGCGCGGTCGCGCTCGCCGAGTTCGCGCACATCGTCGCCGCCAAGTACGACATCACCGTCGCGCTGCACACCGACCACTGCCCGAAGGACAAGCTGGACGGCTACGTCCGCCCGCTGCTGGCGGTCTCGGCCGAGCGCGTGGCCAAGGGCGAGAACCCGCTGTTCCAGTCGCACATGTGGGACGGCTCCGCCGAGACCCTCTCCGACAACCTGGCCATCGCCCAGGAGCTGCTGGCCCAGGCCGCCGCCGCCAAGATCATCCTTGAGGTCGAGATCACCCCGACCGGTGGCGAGGAGGACGGCGTCACCCACGAGATCAACGACGAGCTGTACACCACCGTCAACGACGCCGTGCGCACCGCCGAGGCGCTGGGCCTGGGCGAGAAGGGCCGCTACCTGCTGGCCGCCTCGTTCGGCAACGTGCACGGCGTGTACAAGCCGGGCAACGTCGTGCTGAAGCCGGAGCTGCTGCGCGAGCTGCAGGACGCGATCGGCAAGCAGTACGGCAAGACCGACCCGTTCGACTTCGTCTTCCACGGCGGCTCGGGCTCCACCGCCGAGGAGATCGCCACCGCGCTGGAGAACGGCGTCGTGAAGATGAACCTGGACACCGACACCCAGTACGCCTTCACCCGCCCGGTCGCCGGCCACATGTTCGCCAACTACGACGGCGTGCTGAAGGTCGACGGCGAGGTCGGCAAGAAGAACACCTACGACCCCCGCACCTGGGGCAAGCTGGCCGAGGCCGGCATGGCCGCCCGCGTGGTCGAGGCCGCCGAGCAGCTGCGTTCGGCGGGCAAGCGTCTGAAGTGAGCCCGGCGGCCGCGTGCGAGCGCGGCAGCCGCGTGGAACACGGGTGCCCCCGGCGGTCCTCCGCCGGGGGCACCCGCACGTCCGGGTCCTACTGCTTGAGCTCCGCGTACGCCTCCGCGCTGCTGTCCTTCAGGAACTGCCAGCAGCGGGCCTCCTCCTCGGTCTCCTTGATCGCGCCGGCCGCCCGCGCGAGCGCCGCCAGGCAGCGCAGGAAGCCGCGGTTGCCGCGGTGCTCCCACGGCACCGGGCCGTGGCCCTTCCAGCCGTTGCGCCGCAGCGCGTCCAGGCCCCGGTGGTAGCCGGTACGGGCGTAGGCGTACGACTCGACGTACCGGCCGGCCGCGTAGGCGTCGTCGGCGAGCATGGCCCAGGCCAGGCAGAAGGACGGGAACTCGGCCGCCACCTGGGTCGGTGAGGCGGACTCCTCCGCCAGCATGCGGTAGGGCCGCTCCTCCTCGGGCAGGAGGGTCGGTTCGGGACCGTCGAGAAGATTCCTGTGAATCGCCATGCCCTGAAGTCTGCCACCCGAGACGCAGGGGTCAACCGCCGCACCGTGGGTGCATCGTCCGAGGTGCGGTCGATCGGTGATGTCACGGCGCCGGCGCACGGCCCGGTGTGGAGGAAGACCCGGCGATCTGCATACCGGGTACATGGACATTCACCCGTTCGCCATGCCAAGGTGACGGTCGTGCCCGCAGTCCGACCCGCCAGTAGGCGAGCCGCCCAGCAGAAGAAGGGCGGCCGCAGACGCCGCCGGCCCCGTCGGAGAGTGAGCCCTGGCATGCTCACGGCAGTGGTGGCAGCCGCCGTGCTGCTCGGCGCCACCGCGGTCCTGCTGGACCGGCACTCCGACACTCCGGCCGCCGCCCCGACCACCCAGGCGCGGGCCGTCCCGCCCGGCGAGGAGACCGCCGCGGCGACGCCGACCCCCACCCCGGTCGCCACGCCCACGCCCACACCGACGCCCACGCCCACCCCGACGCCCACCGCACCGGATCCCGGCCCCACCAAGGGCCCGGGCACCTTCACCACCGCCCCGGCCAACGCCAAGGCGGTCGGGCGCGGCAACGTGCGCCGCTACCGGGTCGAGGTCGAGGACGGCATCGGGATCGACGCGGCGGACGCCGCCGCCCAGATCCACGGCATCCTCGGCGACCCGCGCGGCTGGACCAACGACCGCCGGAACGGCTTCCAGCTGGTCGCGACCGGCTCGTACGACTTCACCGTGAAGATCGCCTCACCGGCCACCGTGGACCGGATCTGCGGCGCCTCCGGCCTGGACACCCACGGCGAGGTCAACTGCAACGTCGGCGACCAGGTGGTCGTCAACTCCAAGCGCTGGAACACCGGTTCACCGCAGTTCAGCGGGCCGATCGAGGAGTACCGGGCGCTGATCGTCAACCACGAGGTGGGCCACCGGATCGGCCACGGCCACGAGGGCTGCCCCGCCCCCGGCAAGCCGGCACCCGC
This sequence comes from Kitasatospora sp. NPDC101447, assembly GCF_044767225.1. Lineage (NCBI taxonomy): Bacteria > Bacillati > Actinomycetota > Actinomycetes > Kitasatosporales > Streptomycetaceae > Kitasatospora > Kitasatospora sp. NPDC101447. The sequence continues at coordinate 27,095 of NZ_JBIWNL010000025.1, read as the reverse complement.
GATGATGCAGCAGATCTACGGCCTCAAGGGCTGCACGCCCAACGCCTGGCCGTACTCGGCGGAGGGCACCTACCTCGGCGGCCCGGCCGTCCCGTAGCCCCCGGCGGTCCCGAACCCGACCGCACCCCAACGGAGTCGGGACATCGCCGGCGAGCCGCTGCGCAAGGTCGCCGAGGCGGCGGCAGGGCAACTGCGCTGAGCCGGCTACCCGAGCACCGGCAGGTGCGCCCGCAGGTCGCTGCGCTCCCCCGAGGCGGACACCGCGGCCGCCTCCACCGCCGCCGCCCAGTCGGTCCGCCCGGTGGCCAGCCGGATCCAGGTCAGCGGGTCGGTCTCGACCACGTTGGGCGGGGTGCCCCGGGTGTGCCGGGGGCCCTCCACGGCCTGGACGACGGCGTACGGCGGGATCCGCAGCTCCACCGCGCCGCCGGGGACGTGGTCCGCGAAGGCGTCGGCCAGCATCCGGGTGACGGCGGCGAGGGCCTGGCGGTCGTGCGGGAAGGCGTCCAGGCCGAGCGCGTCGGCCAGGTCGTCGGCGTGCACGACGGTCTCCACCAGCCGGGTCACCAGCATGTCGGCGAGCGTCATCGAGCCGAGCCGGATCTCGAACCGCCATGCCGGGTCTGCCGCTTCGGGCCGTTCCAGCAGTCCGGTCAGCGCGTCGGCGGACCGTCCGAAGGCCACCGCCACCGAGGCCGGATCCCCGCCGAAGTCCGCCGAGGCCCGCTCCCTGGCCTGCTCGTCCAGCACTGCCGCGACCGTGCCGACCGCCGCCACCCACCCCGACAGGTCCAGGGGCGGGCGGCCCTGGAGCGGATCGTCCAGGTGCGCGGGCACGTAGTCGAGTTGGACGGCGAGGTGCGCGACCAGCTCCCGGACCGTCCACTCGCCCAGCCTCGTCGGCAGGTCCAGCTGCTCCGCGGTGAGGCCGCTCACGACGGAGCACAGCGCCCCGGTCTGGGCGGCCAGTGCGGCGCGGACCTTCTGCGGTTGGTACGTACGGGACTTGGGAGGCATGGGCCCCAAGATACGCCGAGGGGCGGGGGGGGGCCCCCCGCCCCCCCCCCCCCCGGGCCGGGGGGGGCCCCCCCCCCCCGCCCCCCGGGGGGCCCCGGGGGGGGGGGGCCCGCCGCCCCCCCCCCCCCCCCCCCCCCTCGGGACGGGTGCCGTCAGCCCAGCAGGGCCTCGATGACGCCGGTGTGGGCGTCCTTCAGCTCGGCCAGCGAAACGCTGAACTGGCCCTGGACCTCCAGGTCCTGGCCGTCCACGACACCGATCCGGGTGGCCGGCAGGCCGCGCGCGGTGCACATGTCGTTGAACCGGAGCTCCTCGCTGCGCGGCACCGCCACGACGGCGCGGCCCGCGGACTCCGAGAACAGCAGGACGAACGGGTCCGCGCCCTCGGGCACGATGATCCGCGCGCCGTGGCCGCCCTTGAGGCAGCTCTCCACGAGCGCCTGGCCGAGGCCGCCGTCGGAGAGGTCGTGCGCGGCGTCGATCATGCCGTCGCGCGAGGCGGCGATCAGGATCTCGCCGAGCAGCCGCTCGCGCTCCAGGTCGACCTTGGGCGGCAGGCCGCCGAGGTGGTCGTGGACCGCCTGGGACCAGGCCGAGCCGCCGAGCTCGTCCGCCGTGTCGCCGAGCAGGTAGAGCAGCTGCCCCTCCTCGGCGAAGGCGACCGGGGTGCGCCGGGTGACGTCGTCGATGACGCCGAGCACCGCGACCACCGGGGTCGGGTGGATGGCGACCTCGCCGGTCTGGTTGTACAGCGAGACGTTGCCGCCGGTGACCGGGGTGCCGAGCACCAGGCAGGCGTCGGCCAGGCCGCGGGTGGCCTCGGCGAACTGCCACATCACGTCCGGGTCCTCGGGGGAGCCGAAGTTGAGGCAGTCGGAGACGGCGAGCGGCTTGGCACCGCCGGCCGCGACGTTGCGGTACGCCTCGGCCAGGGCCAGCTGGGCGCCGGTGTACGGGTCCAGCTTGGCGAAGCGGCCGTTGCCGTCGGTGGCGACCGAGACGCCGAGGTTGGTCTCGTCGTCGATCCGGATCATGCCCGAGTCCTCGCCGTGCGAGAGCACGGTGTTGCCGAGCACGTAGCGGTCGTACTGGTCGGTGATCCAGGACTTGGAGGCCTGGTTCGGGTGGCTCGCGACCTTCAGCAGGTCGGCCTTGAGGCCCTCGCCGGTGGTCGGGCGGGCCAGCCGCTCGGCGGTCGGGGCGTCGGCCTGCAGCGCGTCCTGCCAGCTCGGGCGGGCGAACGGGCGCTCGTAGGTCGGGCCCTCGTGGGCGACGGTGCGCGGCGGGACGTCCACCACGAGCTCGCCGTGCCAGTAGATCTCCAGGCGCTCGCCGTCGGTCACCTCACCGATGACGTTGGCGATGACGTCCCACTTCTCGCAGATCTCCAGGAAGCGGTCGATCTTGTCGGGCTCCACGATCGCGCACATGCGCTCCTGCGACTCGCTCATGAGGATCTCCTCCGGCGAGAGCGTGTGGTCGCGCAGGTGCACGGTGTCGAGCTCGATCCGCATGCCGCCGGAGCCGGCCGAGGCCAACTCGCTGGTGGCGCAGGACAGTCCGGCGCCGCCGAGGTCCTGGATGCCCTTGACGAGCTTCTCGCGGAAGATCTCCAGGGTGCACTCGATGAGGAGCTTCTCCTGGAACGGGTCGCCGACCTGGACCGCCGGGCGCTTGGCCGGCTTGGTGTCGTCGAAGGTCTCGGAGGCCAGCACCGAGACGCCGCCGATGCCGTCGCCGCCCGTGCGGGCGCCGTACAGGACGACCTTGTTGCCGGCGCCGGACGCCTGCGCGAGGTGGATGTCCTCGTGCTTCATGACGCCCACGCACAGCGCGTTGACCAGCGGGTTGCCCTGGTAGCAGGAGTCGAAGACGACCTCGCCGCCGATGTTCGGCAGGCCCAGGCAGTTGCCGTAGCCGCCGATGCCCGCGACGATCCCGGGCAGCACACGCCGGGTGTCCGGGTGGTCGGCCGCGCCGAAGCGCAGCGGGTCCATCACCGCGACCGGGCGGGCGCCCATCGCCAGGATGTCGCGCACGATGCCGCCGATGCCGGTGGCCGCGCCCTGGTAGGGCTCGATGTACGACGGGTGGTTGTGCGACTCGACCTTGAAGGTGACGGCGTAGCCCTGGCCGACGTCGACCACACCGGCGTTCTCGCCGATGCCGACGAGCATCGCGTCCGAATCGGGCTTCTTCTCGCCGAACTGCTTCAGGTGGACCTTGCTGCTCTTGTACGAACAGTGCTCCGACCACATGACCGAGTACATCGCGAGTTCGGCGCCGGTCGGGCGGCGGCCGAGAATCTCCCGGATGCGCGCGTACTCGTCCTCCTTGAGGCCGAGCTCGGCCCAGGGCTGGGCGGCGTCCGGGGTCTGCTCGGCGTTCTTGACGGTGTCGAGGCTCATCAGGCGTTCACCAGCTGCTTCAGGACGGAAGTGAAGAAGCCCAGGCCCTCGGTGGTCGGACCGGTGAGCGGCTCCACGGCGTGCTCCGGGTGCGGCATCAGGCCGACGACATTGCCGGCGGCGTTGGTGATGCCGGCGATGTCGCGGTACGAACCGTTCGGGTTGACGTCCAGGTAACGGGCGACCACCCGGCCCTCCGCCTCCAGCTCGTCCAGGACGTGCTGGTCCGCGACGAACCGGCCCTCGCCGTTCTTCAGCGGGACGACGATTTCCTGGCCCGCCGCGTAATCCCGGGTCCAGGCGGTGCCGGCGTTCTCGATCCGCAGCTTCTGGTCGCGGCAGATGAAGTGCAGCGAGTCGTTGCGGGTGAGCGCACCGGGCAGCAGGTGGGATTCGCAGAGCACCTGGAAGCCGTTGCAGATACCGAGGACCGGCATTCCGAGCCTCGCCTGCTCGATGACGGTCTCCATCACCGGGGAGAAGCGCGAGATCGCACCGCAGCGCAGATAGTCGCCGTAACTGAATCCGCCCGGCAGGACGACGGCGTCGACCTGGTGGAGATCCTTGTCACGGTGCCACAGGGCGACCGGCTCGGCACCCGCGAGACGGACCGCCCGCTGGGCGTCGCGGTCGTCGAGGGAGCCGGGGAAAGTGACGACGCCGACGCGGGTGGTCACTTGCCCTCCTCCTCGACCCGGACGGTGAAGTCCTCGATCACGGTGTTGGCGAGAAAGGTCTCGGCGGCTTCGCGGATACGGGCGAGCGCCGCGTCGTCGACCGGGCCCTCCACATCCAGCTCGAAACGCTTGCCCTGGCGGACGTCGGCGATCCCGGTGAATCCGAGACGGGGCAGTGCACGCTGCACCGCCTGGCCCTGGGGGTCGAGGATCTCCGGCTTGAGCATGACGTCGACTACGACGCGTGCCACTGGCACTCCCGGTGGTGTCTTCGGTGAGGCGGGGGAACTCCAGACTACCGGTGGTTTCGGGCAGGATTGCTGGCCGGGGATAGCGACGCGCGTAGACCCGGGCCCCTTACGCCGCAAGGGATCCGGGGCCCCGGCCCCCCGTCCGGAGCGGCCCGTTTCCGGGGTTTCGGCGCCCGGAACCGCCCCCTCCGGAGAACACCCGAATACGGCACTTGGGGACAGATCCGCCCGTCCCGCACATCGGTATCCGACAGTCCCGCGAAGACACGTGAATATCCGGAAAAGAATGCCGGACTCTTCGATTTCGACCCCCTTCGGGTGCAGAATAGGGCCACCTGTCGCGGCAAGTGCTGCGTATCAGGCGGGCCACCGGCCTGCCCGTATGCGCTTGCGCGAGTAGGTGCACATCAGGCCCCGGGAGCACCCCCGTGGACCGGTGGCCGAATTGCCCGAGAGGATTGACACCCATGGCTCAGCGTGTAGTTGTCACGCTCTCCGACGACCTGGACGGCGGCGCCGCCGCAGAAACCGTCCACTTCGGCGTCGACGGGAAGTCGTACGAGATCGACCTGTCCGTGGACAACGCGGAAAAGCTGCGGGAGGCCCTCGCCCCGTTCGTCGCCGCCGGGCGGCGCCAGAGCCGCACCGGAAAGTCCTTCCGCCGCACCGCGCTCACCCCGGACCCCGCCGCCGTCCGCGCCTGGGCCCTGTCCCGCGGCATGGAACTGCCGGCCCGCGGCCGCATCCCCAAGCACGTGTACGAGGCGTTCGCCGAGGCGAACTGACCCCCGGGGCACCAGGCCCCCGGTCGCCCTGCCCGCCCGGATCGAAAGGGTGGGGCGACCACCCCGAACGATGCTGTAGAGTATTCCTCGTCGCCGCAACGGAGAGATCCGAAGAGGCGGCGGGTGCCCCACCAGGCACCATGCGGACGTGGCTCAGTTGGTAGAGCATCACCTTGCCAAGGTGAGGGTCGCGAGTTCGAATCTCGTCGTCCGCTCGCAGTGCGCGAGCACAGCACAACTCAATAGTTTGACCATGCGGACGTGGCTCAGTTGGTAGAGCATCACCTTGCCAAGGTGAGGGTCGCGAGTTCGAATCTCGTCGTCCGCTCCGGAACGAAGGGCCCCCTCGATCGAGGGGGCCCTTCGGCATTCCCGCCCGCGAATGCCCCATGACATTTGTCATCGCCGACCCGTGGATCCCCACCGCGATGTCATGACGGCGCGCACTGCCCGCACGGCCGGGCCGGCGGAAGGCTTGGGGCATGGAAACGAGCCGCCCCTCCCGCCCCAGCGACCATGTGATCGAGGTCACCGACCTGCACCGCCACTACGGCAGCGGTGCCACCGGCCACCACGCCGTCCGGGGCATGGACCTGACCGTCGGCCGCGGCGAGCTGTTCGCCCTGCTCGGCACCAACGGGGCGGGCAAGACCTCCGCCATGGAGCTCATCGAGGGCCTGGCCGCCCCCAGCGACGGCACCGTCCGGGTGCTCGGCCACGACCCCCACCGGGAGCGCGCCGCCGTCCGCCCCCGGATCGGCATCATGCTCCAGGAGGGCGGCTTCCCCGGCGACCTCACCGCCGCCGAGACCGGCCGCGTCTGGGCCGGGATGACCAGCGGCGCCCGGCCGGTCGAGGAGGCCCTGGAGCTGGTCGGCCTCACCCACCGCCGCGACGTCCGGGTCAAGCAGCTGTCCGGCGGCGAACGGCGCCGGCTCGACCTCGCGATGGCCCTGCTCGGCCGCCCCGAGGTGCTGTTCCTGGACGAGCCCAGCACCGGCCTCGACCCCGAGGCGCGCGCCGCCGTCTGGCGGCTGGTCCGCGAACTGCGCGCCCAGGGCACCACCGTGCTGCTCACCACGCACTACCTGGAGGAGGCCGAGGAGCTGGCCGACCGGCTGGCCATCATGCACGGCGGCCGGATCATCACCTCCGGCACCGTCGCGGAGGTGATCGCCGGACGGCCGTCCCGGATCTCCTTCGAGCTGCCCGAGTTCGCCGGGACCTCGCTCCCGCCGCTCGCCCCGGCCGAGGTCACCGTCGACGGCCGCAAGGTCACCGTGCAGACCGGCGACCTCCAGCACACCCTCCACGCCCTGCTCGACTGGGCGCACCGGCACGGCGTCGCGCTCGGCGCCCTGGACGCCCGCAGCGCCTCGCTGGAGGAGGCCTTCCTCGCCATCGCCTCCGAGGCCGCCCACCAGGCCCCGCCGCAGGCCCCCGCCGCCCCCGCCCGTCCCGCCCGCCGCCGCCTGATCGGATCCGCCCGATGACCACCGCCGCCACCGCCACCGCCGTGCCCACCGCCACCGGCCCGCAGGGCACCGCCACCCGCCGGCTGCTCGCCCTCGGCCGCGCCGAGGCCGTCCTGCTGCTGCGCAACCGCACGGCGATGTTCACCGCCCTGCTGCTGCCGCTGCTCCTGGTCTTCTCCCTGAAGGGCACCCTCGGCAAGCAGGCCGAGGACAACCCCGGGCTGGACGTCGACTCGCTGCTGGTCTACGGCTCGGTCGGGATGATGCTGTCCTTCGTCGTCTACTACAACCTGACCGCCGCCTACGTCGCCCGGCGCGGAGAGCTGGTCCTCAAGCGGCTGCGCACCGGCGAGGCCCGGGACATCGAGATCCTGCTCGGCACGGCCGTCCCCTCGCTCGCGCTCGGCCTGCTGATGGCCGCACTGATCGGGATCGGCGGCAGCGTCGGACTGCACCTGGCGGTGCCGGTCAACCCGCTGCTGATGGTCGTCGGCCTGGTGCTGGTGCTGGCCACGATGATCGCCCTGGCAGCGCTGTCCAGCGCCTTCACCAGGACCGTCGAGAGCGCCGGCATCACCACCCTGCCGATCATGCTGATCATCCAGCTCGGCTCCGGCCTGTTCATCCCGCTGGAGGTCATGCCCGCGCAGGTGGCCGACGCCTGCCGACTGCTGCCGACCACCCCGGCCTTCCAGCTGATCCGCGTCGGCTGGTTCGGCACCGACGGCTCGGCCGCCGCGACCGGCTTCGCCGGCAGCTGGGGCGCCGCCGGCCCGCACCTCGTCACCGGTGCGATCTGGCTGGGCCTGGCGGTCTGGGGCGCGGTGCGCTACTTCCGCTGGGAGCCGCGCCGCTGACCGCTCGACAGCAAACCAAGGATTTCCCCCGGTTCGACCTCTGATATGAAGGCAGCAGCACGATCATGGTGGAACTGGGGGGACGACACGTGGACATGCGCTCACCACTGCGCAGATGGAAGGGCTACGGCAAACCCCACCGCGCGGAGCTCTACTTCCGCTGGTCGATCTACCTGATGCCACTGGCCGCGGTGCCGGTGGCGCTGCTCAGCCTCGGCGCCCACCTCGACGAGTACTCGCCCGGCGCCGCCCGGGTCTCCCTGGCCGTCTCGCTGGTCACCACCCTGGTCGGCATCCGGGCCTGCCGGACCTCGCTCGACCACTACCTCGGCCGGCCGGCCGACCACCGCCGCTGGCTCGTCGTCAACGGCGCGGTCACCGTCGGCGGCATCTGGGCCCTGCTGCTGGCCGGCCCGCGGGCGGACGGGACCGGCGCTCCGCCGTCCACCGTCCTGGTCGCCACCGTCCTGCTGATCGTCGCCTACGGCCCGATCTCCGTCGGCCTCCGGCTGCGGTGGTCCGCCCCGGTCGCCGTCGCCCTCGCCTCGGCGGTCGCCCCGGCGATGATGCTGGCCGGGGTGAGCGCCGGCACCACCGTCGGGCAGCTGATCGGCACGCTGCTCGGAATGCCCCTGATCGCGCTGAGCTGCCGCAGCTTCGCCTGGCTGACCGCGGTGGTCTGGGAACTGGACGGCGCCCGCGAGACGCAGTCCCGGCTGGCCGTCGCCGAGGAACGGCTGCGCTTCTCCCGCGACCTGCACGACGTCATGGGCCGCAACCTCACCACGATCGCGCTGAAGAGCGAACTCGCCGTCCAGCTCGCCCGCCGGGGCCGCCCCGAGGCCGCCGAGCAGATGGCCGAGGTGCAGCGGATCGCCCAGGAGTCGCAGCGCGAGGTCCGCGACGTCATCCGCGGCTACCGCACCGCCGACCTGCACGCCGAGGCGATCGGCGCCCGCGCGGTGCTCCGCTCCGCCGACGTCGCCTGCGAGATCGACCTCGGCGAGGACGCCGACGAACTGCCGCCGCACGTCCAGGCGGTGTTCGGCTGGGTGATCCGCGAAGCCACCACCAACGTGCTGCGGCACAGTGAGGCCGAGCGCTGCCTGATCCGGCTGCGCCGGGAGGGCGGACGGGCGGTGCTGGAGCTGGAGAATGACGGGGTGCCCGCCGTGCCGCTCCCCTCCCAGGGCGGCGGCACCGGGCTGCGCGGACTGCGCGAGCGGCTCGCCGCCCACGACGGCGAGCTGACCGTGCCGACCGCCGGGCCCGGCGTCTTCCGGATGCTCGCCACCGTCCCGCTGCCGAACTGAGCGGACGGACGAACCGAACGGACCCGGGCGAACCGCCCGACCCGGGCGAACCGAACGGACCCTGGCGATCCGAACGACCCGGGCGAACCCGCCCGACCCGAGTGACCCGAGGAAGTGCCGACCGATGACCGACACCGCGCCCGTCCGCGTCCTGCTCGCCGACGACGAGCACCTGATCCGGGGCGCGCTGGCCGCGCTGCTCTCGCTGGAGGACGACATCGAGGTGGTCGCGCAGGCCGGCTCCGGCCCGGAGGCCCTGGCGATGGCGCAGGCGCACCGGCCGGACGTCGCGGTGCTGGACCTCCAGATGCCCGGCAAGGACGGCATCGAGGTGAGCGCCGAGCTGCGCCGGCTGCTGCCGGACTGCCGCTGCATGATCGTCACCGGGCACGGCCGCCCCGGCTACCTGAAGCGGGCGCTGGAGGTCGGCGTGCGCGGCTTCCTGCCGAAGACCGTCTCGGCGGCGGACCTGGCGGGCATCATCCGCACCGTGCGCTCCGGCGGCCGGTACGTGGACCCGGAGCTGGCGGCGGACGCGATCAGCGCGGGCGAGACCCCGCTGACCCCGCGCGAGACGGACGTCCTGGAGCTCGCCGCCGACGGCACCCCGATCGCCGAGATCGCCGAGCGGGCCGCGCTGTCCCAGGGCACCGTCCGCAACTACCTGTCCTCGGCGGCCACCAAGCTGGGCGCGGAGAACCGGCACGCGGCGGTGCGGATCGCCCGCGAGCACGGCTGGATCTGAGCCGCAGCCGTGCCCGCGGGCGTCCTCGGGGCGCCCCCGTGGGGGCGTCCCGGCGGGCGTCAGGCCCAGGTGGTGCCGGTCAGCCGCTCGTAGACCTCGATGTACTTGGCCCGGGTCTGCTCGACGACCTCGTCCGGCAGCGCCGGCGGCGGCAGCTCGCCGTGGCGGTCCCAGCCGGAGGCCGGGGAGACCAGCCAGTCGCGGATCAGCTGCTTGTCGAAGGAGGACTGCGAGCGGCCCGGCCGGTACTCGTCGGCCGGCCAGTAGCGCGAGGAGTCGGGGGTGAGCACCTCGTCGCCGATCACCAGCTCGCCGTCCAGCAGGCCGAACTCGAACTTGGTGTCGGCCAGGATGATGCCGCGCTCGCGGGCGATGTCCCGGGCGCGGGCGTAGACGTCCAGGGTGGTGCGGCGCAGCTGGTTCGCCAGCTCGGCGCCGATCCGGCGGGCGGTCTCCTCGTAGGGCACGTTCTCGTCGTGCTCGCCGACCTCGGCCTTGAGCGCCGGGGTGTAGATCGGGGCGGGCAGCTCGGAGCTGTTCTCCAGGCCCTCCGGCAGGGCGATGCCGCAGACCGTGCGGCTCTGCTCGTACTCGGTCAGGCCGGAGCCGGCCAGGTACCCGCGGGCGACGGCCTCGACCGGGATCATGTCCAGGCTGCGGCAGACCAGCGTGCGGCCCTTCCAGTCGGCGGGGGCGCCGGCCGGGACCTCGGTGGAGATCACGTGGTTGGGGACGATGTCCGCGATCCGCTCGAACCACCACAGCGACAGCTGGGTGAGGACGCGGCCCTTGTCGGGGATCTCGTTCGGCAGCACCCAGTCGTGGGCGGACGTCCGGTCGCTGGCGACCATGACCAGCTCACCCGACTCGGTGCGGTAGAGGTCGCGCACCTTGCCGGTGTGCAGGTGGACCAGGCCGGGTACCTGGACCGGCTCGGGCTTGGTGACAAATCCGCTCAAGGTGTCTCAGTCCTCAGGGGTCGTTCGCGGGCGTGGGGCACTGCGAAAGGGGAGGTCACTGCCCCCGCAGTCTTTCACGACCGCCGGTCCCGCTCCCCCGGGGCCGCCGGGGCTCAGTTCTTGCAGAGCCGGTCCAGCAGGTTGGCGGTGGCCCGCTGGATCCGCTCGTCGGTCAGTCCCGGGCGGCCCAGCGCGGGCGACCAGGCGAAGGTGCCGGCCGCGAAGACGTACGCGCCGCTGGGCGCCCGGTACAGCGAGGTCTCCTGGTAGCGGGTGCGGCCCGACAGGTCCTGGTAGGGCGAGTGGGCCAGCAGCACGCGTTCGGTGTGCTCGGGCAGCGCCACCTTGGGGTAGTACCGGTCGGCCTCGCCGGCGACCAGGCCGGGCAGCTCGTCGCCCTCCTGCAGGCCGGTGCCGTCCCAGAGCCAGTGCGCGGTGTGCCGGGCGACCAGCGGGACGGGCGCGGCGACCCGGCCCGAGTACTGCACGCCGAGCAGGTGCTGCTCGGGCTCCCCCGCGTCCCGCCACAGCGCGCTGGCGGAGCCGGACACGCCCGCGGCCGGGCTGCCGGGCCCGACCTTCTGCCGCTTGCGGCAGTTGAGCAGCCGGTGGGGCTCGCCGGAGGCGGCGGCGGTCAGCTCGACCCGCCAGTACATGGTGTTGGCGGAGAGGAACACCAGCGAGGTGCCGCCGTCCCGGGCCCGTTCGGCGGCCCGGCGCATCGGGGCGGACCAGTACTCGTCGTGGCCGGGGAAGACCAGCGCCCGGTGCCGGGCGGGGTCGACCAGGCCGGCGTGCAGGTCGGTGGCGGTGGCGTAGGAGAGGTCGTAGCCGTAGCGCTCGGCCCAGCGGATGAAGTCGTACGCGTGGCCGACGTGCAGCGGCAGCCCGGCGGTGGCGTGCGGGCGGTCGAAGGAGACGGTGACGGCCGCCTCCGGCTCACCGAGCAGGCCGCCCCGGCCGTCCCAGGCGTGGTACAGGCTGGCGCCGGTGCGGCCGTCCTCGGGGAACAGGTTGTACGCCTGCCAGGTCACGTCCGGGAGCACCAGGAGCAGCTCGGCGGTGTTGTGCCCGCGGTCCTCGAAGTCCCGCACGGTGAACGGGATGTGACTGCGGTGCGCGGTGTCCGAGGTGGTCAGCACGGCGACGTACGCGCCGGGCTTCCAGTGCGCCGGGATCTGCAGCCGCCAGGAGTGCCACCAGTGGTGGCAGGAGACCGTCCGGTCGACCACCAGCGGGGCCGGCTGGGCGAGGCCGGAGACCGGCGGGCTGGTGGTCATGTGGCGGGCGCCGTCGCCGCCGTAGTGGCCGATCCGGAAGACGCTCACGGTGAACTCGCGGGGCGGGTTGACGGTGACCCGGAAGTCCACCGAGCCGCCGGGGCGGATCACCCCGGCCGAGGCGAAGCCCTTGATCTGCTGGTCCACGTCGTTGGAGCTCTGCGGAGTGCCGACCGACGGCTTGGGCCGGGCCCCGGCGGTCAGCGGCTGCTGGCCGGGCGCGTCCACCGAGACGTACCAGGGGACGGCGCCCTCCGCTCCGGCCAGGTACTGGTCCGGGCTGCGCAGCCAGGGCAGCGGGCCCTGTCCGAAGGGGTCGGAGACGCTGTAGGCGTGCGTTCCGGACTCCCAGCGGCGGTTGAGTTCGGTGCCCACGCGCCCCTCCCAGGTGCACTTCCGCCCGGTTGGCACGTGCCCCCCGGATGTGCGTGCGGTCTAATACACCACAGAGTGCTGGCGCTCCGTCACCCTCCGGTGGCAATTGGTGCCGGGAATCTCGCGGCCCGACCGGAGGGGGCCTCCGGCCTGCGGAGACGACCGGAGGCCGAGCCGTCCGGGGGCGCGTGCGGGGGTGTCGAGCGCCGTCCCACCCGTCACAGCCGGACGGGTTTCTCCAGGCGGACGTCGGCGGCGTCCAGCCAGGCGCGCAGCGGGCCGTCCTGGCCCTGCTCGACGGCCTGGGCGACCGGGCCGGCCAGGTCGGTGCGGCGGACCCCGCCGAGCAGCAGCACCGGGCCGTCCAGCCAGTCCAGCCCGGGGGCGCCGCCCGCGGTGTCCACGGCCGCGCAGCAGACCATCGCGGTGACGTGGTCGACCAGCAGGTCGCGACCGGTGCGGTCGGGTTCCAGCAGCGGGGCCGGGGCGGTCGTGCGGGCCACCTGGGCGGCGAGCGCGGCGGCCAGCCGTTCGCCGTCGCCCTCGGCGAGCCGCACCAGCAGCCGGGTGAGGGTCGGGGCGCCGGGGCGGGAGTGCGGGGCGAGCCGGTCCAGGGGGGCCTGCAGGGCGGCGGCGCCCGCCCGCCAGCCGGCGTCCACCACGTCGGCCGGGTAGTCGGCCCACTCCAGCTCGTGCCAGGCGCCGGCCGCCGGGCGGCCGAAGAACAGCTCGGCCGCGAGCCGGGAGACCGCCCGGTCGACGGCTCCGGGCTCCTCCAGCAGGTCGCAGGCGGGCCGGTCGCCGAGCCGGGTGCCGTAGCCGTCGGCCAGCCGGTCGCGGCGGGACAGCTCGGTGAGGGCGGCGACCACGCCGGCGTTGAGGTGGGCGGGGTGGCGGCCGAGCCGCCAGGCGGGCAGCGCGACCCGGGTGAGCAGCCGGTCCCAGCCGGCGTAGGCGAGGCCGACCTGCTCCTGGGCGGCGATCCGCAGGCCGTAGTCGACCACCCTGGCCTGCTCGGAGGCCCAGCTCGCGACGGAGCGCTCCAGTTCGGCGGAGTGGCCGCGGCAGGCACCGAGCAGGCGGCGGGCGATCCGGCGGGCGATCCGGTCGGCGAGCGCGGCCGGACCGCGCCGCGGCGGCCGGGGCGGGGCGGCCAGGGTTCCGCCGCCGAGGCCGGGGGACGTGCCCCGGCCGGAGTCCAGGCAGGCGTCCAGGCTGCGCAGGAACCGGCGGGCGGCGGCGATCTCCGGATCGGCGGAGGCGGCGGCGCCGGCCACCACCGGGGCCAGCAGGGCGCGCAGCTCGCCGGCCCGCATCCACCAGAGGAAGGGCGAACCGATCACCAGGACCGGGGCGGGCGGCTCGGGGTGCGGGCGCAGCGGGTGCGGCCGCGGCGGGCCCGGCCGCCGCACCGGTGGGACGTCCTCCAGCCAGCTGTCGCAGTCCGGGGTGAGGGCGACCGCGGAGGGCGCGGGGACGTCCAGCCGGTCGGCGAGTTCGGCGATCAGCCGGTACAGCTCGGGGGCCTCGGCGCGTTCCAGCGGCACGGCGGGGGTCCGGGGCGGCTCGGCCCGGTGCAGGGCGCGGGCGGTCAGCCCGGCGACCAGCAGGGTCAGCGCGGCGACCGCGCAGACCGCCCAGCGGACGGCGTCCCAGCCGGCGGCGTCGGCGGCGCCGGGCGCGCCGATCCGGCCGGTGAACCGGCCCGCGAGCAGGACCACCGCCACGGCGGCGGGCAGGACGGCGGCGGCCAGGGCGAGGCCTCGGACCCGCAGGACCGCTTGGGCGTGAGCGCGCGCGGTGTCGACAGCGGCCATACGGTGCGGCACCCCCTTCGGAGCCCTCGGGCGCCCGACGACGGGCCCTGAGCCGACTCGAAACGATCAGTTCCGACCGGGAAGCGGAGGCGTCCGATCCCGGTAGTGCATGCTGCGTGGCGCTACTGACATTTTCGACGCCCCGGCCCGGGTGGTCGTTCCGGATCGCCCCGGTTTCCACTCGTCCCGGTGACGTCGCCCGGATTCCGGACGCCCGCGACCGGTCCGGTGCGAAGCACCCGGCGATCGCCCGGCCGGACGCCGTCCAGCATCCCCCCGCAGGGGCGCCGCTACCCGGCGGCGACCCCGGCGCGCGGGCCCCGCGCACTGCGATCCAGCGCACCATAAGGCCGGGCGCCCCGTTACGTCAGCCGGATGCGGGCGCTGTCACCCGATGGGCTGGAATCCGTCGGCCGATCGGTGCGTCGGCCCCCGGAAGCGGTCCGGCCCCGAAACGCCGGGGGCGCTGCGTCCATGGGGTTGATTCCCACGGTCCGCAGCGCCCCCGGTACGGGCTCGGCTCGGCCTAACTGCCCTACGCGGTGGCCGCCTTCAGCGCGATGTCGGTGCGGTGCTGGCCGCCCTTGAGCGAGATCCGGTCCACCGCGGCGTACGCGCGCTCGCGCGCCTCGGCCAGGTCGGCGCCGGTCGCGGTGACCGACAGCACGCGGCCGCCGGCGCTCAGCACCTGCCCGTCCTCGCCCGCCTTGGTCCCGGCGTGCAGCACGAACGCGGTGCCGTCCGCCTCGGCCTCGGCCAGGCCCTCGATCGGGTCGCCGGTGCGCGGCGCGGCCGGGTAGCCCTCGGAGGCGACGACCACGGTGACGGCCGCGCCGTCGTCCCAGCGCAGCGGCTCCAGCTGGTCCAGGGTGCCGTTGGCCGAGGCCAGCAGCACGCCGGCCAGCGGGGTGCGCAGCCGGGCCAGCACGACCTGGGTCTCCGGGTCGCCGAAGCGGGCGTTGAACTCGATCACCCGGGTGCCGCGGGAGGTGAGCGCCAGGCCCGCGTACAGCAGGCCGGAGAACTCGGTGCCGCGGTGGCGCAGCTCGTCCACGGTCGGCTGCAGGACGGTCTCCAGCACCTCCTCGACCAGCCCGGCGGGCGCCCACGGCAGCGGCGAGTAGGCACCCATGCCGCCGGTGTTGGGGCCCTCGTCGCCGTCCAGCGCGCGCTTGAAGTCCTGCGCGGGCTGCAGCGGGAGGACGGTGGTGCCGTCGGTGATCGCGAACAGCGAGACCTCGGGGCCGTCCAGGTACTCCTCGATGACCACGCGCTCGCAGGAGGCGGCGTGCGCCAGCGCGGCCTCGCGGTCGGAGGTGACCACGACGCCCTTGCCGGCGGCCAGGCCGTCGTCCTTGACCACGTACGGGGCGCCGAAGGCGTCCAGCGCCTCGGCGGCCTCGGCGGCGGTGGTGCAGACGTAGGAGCGGGCCGTGGGGACGCCGGCGGCGGCCATCACGTCCTTGGCGAACGCCTTGGAGCCCTCCAGCTGCGCGGCCGCGCCGGAGGGGCCGAAGACCGGGATGCCGGCCGCGCGCACGGCGTCGGCGACACCGGCGACCAGCGGGGCCTCCGGGCCGACCACCACCAGGGCGGCGCCGAGCCGCCGGGCCAGGTCGGTGACCTGGGCACCGTCGAGCTGGTCGACCGGGTGGACCGTCGCCACCCGTGCGATCCCGGCGTTGCCCGGGGCACAGTGCAGCTCGGTGACAGCGGGATCTTGGGACAGAGAGCGGCACAGGGCGTGTTCGCGGGCGCCGCCGCCGATGACGAGGACCTTCACGCCACGCAAGCGTAGTCGGTGGCCTGTTCCGGCCGCTCCCCGGTCCCGTCGGATCCTCCAGGAGAAGAGGTCCGTACGCCGACGATACCGGAGGATCCTCCAAGCCCGGGGGCCCCAGGTGGGCGCTGGGTGTCCGGGTCACGACCACGGGTCACCGGGCCCTCGCTCGGACGGGTGAAATCTCGCCGCCCCCCGCAACCCGCTCACCTCGGGTTCCGATGGCTTGAACCGGTAACGATCAACCGGGAAGCTCCCCCACGGTCAGCCATTTGGCGGTAAGAAGTGCTGTTGGACAACCACCGGCAGACGCCACGTCAGCCGATGCGCCGCCAGACCCAGCCGCCCGCCCGCCACAGGGAGCCCCACAGGTGAGCCAGCCGGAAATGCAGCCCGAGGAGAGTGCCTGGGGCAAGGAGATCGGCGAGGAGGACCCGCCCGCCACCGCCGTGGTCCGCCGGGAGCCCACCCGCCGCCGGACCGATCTGAGCACCCGACAGTTCCCCCTCGGGGACTGGGGCGAGCCGGCCGAGCGGCTGGAGGAGCTCTACCGCTGGTCCGAGGAGCGGGCGGTCGAGGCGATCGAGTGGTACCGCCGGGACCGGGTCTGGAAGCGCCGGTGGGCGCGTCTGCTGCGGTTCGGCTCGGCCGGGTTCGCGGTGGGCGCCGTGACGGCCCCGCTGGTCGACCTCGCCGGCAGCTTCGCGCACGGCGCCAGCTGGGGCTACGTCGGCCTGGCGCTCTCCGCCGCCTGCTACGGCGCCGACCGGGCCTTCGGCCTCAGCTCGGGCTGGATGCGGGACGTCTCCACCGGGCAGGCCCTGCAGCGCCGGCTGGAGGCCTTCCAGTTCGACTGGGCGTCGGAGTGCGTGCGCGAGGTGCTCGGCCCCACCGAGGGCACCGCGGGCGAGGCCGCGGAACGCTGCCTGGGCGTGCTGCGCCGGTTCTGCGAGGACGTCTCGGACATGGTCCGCACCGAGACCTCGGAGTGGATGCTGGAGTTCCGCGCCTCGATGACCCAGCTGCCCACCCAGGCCCCCGGGAGCTGGGGCGGCCGCTCCGAGCCCGGGATGGGCGCCCAGGTGCGGGTGCTGCCGCCGCCGGGCACCCGGCCCACCATGCCGCGCCAGCGGCCGCCGGAGGGGCCGCTGCGCTAGGGCCCGGAGGGCCCACGCCGGGCCACGCCGGGCCACGGTGGGCCTCCGTGGCGCTAGGCGAAGACGATCATCGAGCCCTGGGTGACGCTCCTGGTCGCCGCCGCGTACAGGCCCGACCAGGCGTGCCGCTCCCGGGCGAAGGGGTGCACGTCGTCGATCGGCGGCCCGAACGGCTGCTCCAGGCCGGTCGGGCCGAGCGGCCGGGTCGGGTCCGGCGGGTTGAGCGGGTCGATGCCCAGCGCCGGTGCCACCGCCTGCAGTTCGCGCAGCAGTCCGTGACTGGAGCCGAGCGGGCCGCCGGAGGCGAGCAGCGCGTCGTCCACCAGCGGCACCGCGAACTCGACCGGAACGTACGCGCCCGCGTGGTCGAAGTGCCAGACCAGGTGCGACTGTTCGGCGCTGCTCTCGAACATCTCCAGCAGCTGCTCGTAGTCACCGCCGAGCGCGTCGACCGGGGTGATGTCCAGGCCGGTGAGGCCCAGCAGGTAGGCCCGGCGCAGGAAGTGCAGCGAGTCGTAGTCGAAGGCGGCTATCGGCTCGACCGCGCCACTGATGCCCGGGACGTACTCGTAGACCGGCACCCCGGGCAGCCCGCGCGAGGCCAACACCTCGTTGTAGAGGGCTAGATCGTCCCGGAAGGGGTTGTCGGGGCTGTGGCTCAGCACGTCCACCAGCGGGACGAGCCAGAGGTCGCAGGCCATGGCCGGCAGTTCCTCTCCGGGCGGTGGGGGATCGCCCGCGGGGCGGGGCGACGACGGGGGCGGGGTCGGTACCCGGACGGCCCTTCGCGGACGCCCGGTTCGACGCCCGTCACCCTACCGGCCCGGGGCGGCGTGCGGGTCGGGCCGTCCCAGCGGGGCCTCGGGGGGCGCCGGAGACGGCCGCCGGCCGAACCGGCCGTAGGGCACCGCGCGGGGCTGCGGCACCAGGCCGAGGCCCAGCCCCAGCTCCCGGCCCAGCTCACGGCCGACCTCGTCACCGCGCAGCGGCCGCTCGCCGCGCACCGCACCGGGCTCGCCGGGCTCGGCGCGGTCGGCGGGCTCGGCGGGCGTGGCGCGGTCGGCGGGCTCGGCGGGCGTGGCGGGCTCGACGACGGAGCCGGGCCCCGGCTCGGCGGCCGACGGCTCGACCGGGACGGGCGGTGGCTGCGTCCCGGTGGTCTCGGTGAGCAGCCCCAGGACCGTCACCGACTCCAGCGGCTGCCCGGCCAGCTCGGCCAGCAGCCGCGCGGTGGCCAGGTTGTACTCGCAGATGATCCGGTACGCGCCGGCCAGGTCGTGCGCCTCGATCGCCCCGACCAGGTCCTGGTGGCGGTCCCAGCAGACCCCGGCCAGGCCGGGCATCGCCCGCAGGTAGGGCGCGGCGAACATCCAGGACTGCACCCGCAGCCAGTCCAGGTAGTCGGCGACCCGCCGGTTGCCCAGCAGTCCGGCGACCTCCTGCCAGAACCGGCGGTCGCAGCCCACCATCACGTCCAGGTTCCCGGCCCGGGCGGCCCGGACGGCCGCGTCGGCCCGGCGGCGCAGCGAGGGCAGCCGGCTGAGGTCGGGCAGGGCCCGGCGGGTGGAGAACTGCCGGTGGAAGCTGTCGGTGAGCAGGACCCGGGACTCGAAGATCTCCAGGAAGTCGTCCCAGCACAGTTCGGGCACGGTGAAGCCCCGGTGGTGCTCGGCCCGCAGCAGCCCCTGGGCGCCGAGGTCGACCAACGCCTCGCGGGCCGGGGTCGCGGAGACGCCGTACAGCTCGGCGATCTCCTTGACGGTGAAGTTGCGGCCGGCCGCCAGTCGGCCGGCCATCATCTCCTCCCGCAGCGCGCCGGCGATCTGCTCGCGCAGGCTGTTGCGGTGGATGACGGGACGGGGGGTGCCTGCGCCGTCGACAGGCATGGGCGCGACCTCCTCGGGCGGGCCGACCGGGCCGACCCTGGACGGACCGGCGGGAACACGACGAGTGCTCATCTTCTCAAACCCGCCCGGGCCAGGTCCGAACCAACCCTCCGACAAGACGGTCCCCCGGCCCCGGCCGGTCCGACCGGGGCCGGACCGACTAGCGCTGGACCGGTGCCGGGATCCCCAGCAGGCGGTCCCGCAGCACCGGGAAGTCCTTGCGCGCCGCGGCCACCTCGGACGGGTCGAAGTCGACCGTCAGCACCTCCTCCTCCGTCCCCGCCTCGGCCAGCACCCGGCCCCACGGGTCCACCACGATGCTGTGCCCGGCCTGCTCCACCCCGGCGTGCGTCCCGGCCGTGTTGCAGGCCAGCACGAAGGCCTGCTCCTCCACCGCCCGCGCGCGGGCCAGCAGCGTCCAGTGCTCGCGCCGCCGGGCCGGCCAGGCCGCCGGGACCACCAGCAGCTGCGCACCGGCGTCCAGCAGCGCCCGGAACAGCTCCGGGAAGCGCAGGTCGTAACAGGTGGCCAGGCCCAGCGTGGCGAAGTCGGTGGGCGCGGTGACGATCTCCTGGCCCGCGCCCATCACCACGGCCTCGCCGCTGTCGAAGCCGAAGCGGTGGATCTTGCGGTAGGTGTGCACCAGCTCGCCGTCCGGGGCGAACAGCATCGAGGTGTTGTAGATCGGCCCGTCCGGGTCCCGCTCGACGATCGAACCGGCGTGCAACCAGACCCCGGCGACCCGGGCGGCGGCCGCCATCGCGTCCGAGGTGGGCCCGTCCAGGCCCTCCGCGCCGTCCGACCAGAGGTCGTACGCGAAACCGCCGAGCGGCCACAGCTCCGGCAGCACCACCAGGTCGGCGCCCTGCTGGGCCCGCACCAGCGCCGCCGCCCTGGCCCGCCGCTCGGCGGGCGGCTCGGCGTCGGAGACCGCGAGTTGGATCAATGAAGCGCGCACAGTACCACCGTCCACGGCAAGAGTCCTACGATCGTCACCCGAAAGCGCTGCCCTGCTGTTCCCCGGCAGCGTAACGTGCGGTTAGCGTGTGCGCCCGGAAAGCCGGACCATCCCGGCCGGCGGTGACGGCGGGGCACAGGCGGCAAGGAAGCTGACGGAGGGCCGGAGATTCCCGTGACGGACAACCAGACCGTGCAGGCTTACACCGAGGCATGGACCCAGAGCATCGAGTCCATATCGGAGCTGGTCGCCCCCCTCCCCGAGGGCTCCTGGAACCGGGCCACCGAGTGCCCCGGCTGGTCCGTCCGGGACGTCGTCTCGCACGTCATCGCGGTCGAGTCCGAGCTCCTCGGCGACCCCCGCCCGATCCACTCCCTGCCGCGTGACCTCCGTCACGTGACCACCGAGTTCGCCCGCTACGTCGAGCTGCCGGTGGACAAGCGCCGCTGCCACACCGCGCTGGAGATGACCAGCGAGCTGGAGTACACGATCATCCGCCGCTCCCGGGCGCTGCGGAACGCCAAGCAGACGCCCGGCGAGCCGGTCCGCTGGCCGGCCGGGCCGCTCGCCCGGGACGTCCCGTACCACGAGCTCCTGCGGATGCGGGCCTTCGACGTCTGGGTGCACGAGCAGGACCTGCGCCGCGCCCTGGACGCCCCCGGCAACCTGGACGCCCCGGCCGCCCTGATCTCCCGGGACCTCCTGCTGGAGCTGCTGCCCAAGGCCGTCGCCAACAAGGCCGGCGTCCCCGCCGGGACGGCCATGGTGCTGGACGTCACCGGCCCGGTGGAGTTCCTGCGCACCGTCCGGGTCGACGCCTCCGGCCACTGCACCGTGGACGAGTCGATCAGCCTGGCCCCCGACGTCCAGCTCAGCATGGGCTGGGAGACGTACGTCCGGCTCGCCTGCGGCCGCGGCCGCCCGGGGCCGGTGTCAGTGGAGGGCGACAAGGAACTGGCCGACCGGGTGCTGGCGAACTTCTCCGTCACCATCTGAGGCCCACCGGCGCACGCCACCCGGCGTACACGCACCAACGCACGCCGGGTCGGCACCTCTCGTGCATCCGCACGTCAATGCAGCACCAGCCACCTCACCCGTTCGGCCTCGTTGTTCCGGGCAGTCATGCCATCACCCGGAAGAAGGAGGAACGTCCCGATGGACGACGAACGGGAACAGCAGGAACGGATGGTGCTGGTGCGGTCGAGCTTCCCGGTCACGGGGCAGCCCATCAGGGTCGTGATGATCGACGGCGAGCCGTGGTTCGCGACGGCGGACGTGTGCCGGGTCATGGGTCGGCGAAACCCGGCCACCGCCGTGTACGGGCTGGAGCCCCACCAGCACCGCACCGTGGACCTGCGGTCGCTGACCGTCCAGCAGATGGAGGGTTACGACGATTCCGCAGGTCAGAAACCCTACCGGCGGGGAAATCCATTGCTCGGCCTGGTGAGCGAGGCGGGGCTGTACAGCCTCCTCATGAGGTCGGACAAGAAGTCCGCCCGACCGTTCCGGGCATGGGTCACCGAGGAACTGCTCCCCTCCGTCCGCCGCGGGGACACCGACGTCCCCACGCAGCAGCGGCGGATGGCGGAAACGCTGGCCGAGGCGATCGGGCAGCAGGTGCAGATCGTCGCGGAGATCGACCACGAGGACTGGCCCGGGCTGACCGTCCGCTCCGACGGGACGGTCCACTGCCGGCACGGGGAGATGGTCCTCCACCTGCCGGGCCGGGAGGAGGACAGCGGACCGCCGTTCGGCGCGTACTTCGCCTGCCCGGGCGGGGAGCGGGTCGGCATCCGGGGCAGCCGGGTCGTCCCCGGCTGCCCGAAGCTGAAGCTGGTCGACCTGATCCGCCTGCGGCGCGAAGCACGGCCCGCCCCCGGCACCGGGCCCGTGCCGGACCACGGGCCGATGCGTGCGGAACTGCACGGCGCCCGGCTCTTCGGGACACCGCCGCAGATGGCCGCTTTCATGCGGGCGTACGGCCGCTGATGCCCCCGCCGACCCTCGGGTGAAGCGGGGGCCGGCACGTCTTCGCAGGTCGGAAACCCTACGTCTCCGAGGCGAGGACCCTCCGCCGCAACCGGAGGATCATCAGCGTCCCCACTGCCAGCGGGACGTACTGCCAGCAGAACGCCCAGCGGAAGGCATCGGCCGGGTAGCCGTCGGTGCCTTCCGGGGTGAGGGCGTCCAGCAGGACGCCGACGCCGAAGAGGGTGATCATTGTGCCGATGAAGCCGCCCATGTTGACGATTCCGGAGGCGGTGCCGAGCCGTTCCGCCGGGTTCCGGGAGCGCGCGTAGTCCAGGCCGACCAGCGAGGCCGGGCCGTTGCTGCCCATCACCAGGATGATCCCGACCAGCAGCCACACCGGCGGGTGCCCGCCGGGCCAGGCCAGCACCAGCGCCCAGCCGAGCGCGGTGGTCGCGATGACGGTCAGCACGATCGGCATGCGGGCGCGCGCGGTGCGGGAGAGCAGGCGGCCGAAGAGGAACCCGAAGCTCATGTTGCTGAGCACCAGCAGGGTCAGCATCCCGCCCGCCCCGGCCCGGGACATGCCCTGCGCCTGCACCAGGTAGGGCAGGCCCCAGAGCAGGCCGAAGGCGTTGCCGGGGAACTGGGTGGTGAAGTGGATCCACAGCCCGAGCCGGGTGCCGGGCTCCCGCCAGCAGTCCAGGACCAGCCGGCCGACCCCGGGCCGCTCCCGGTGCTCCACCGGCCGGATCGGTTCCGCCTGCGCCGGGGCCTCCCGGAGGAACAGCGCGACCAGCGCGAACACCGCCACGCCGAGCAGCGCGATCGCGGCGAAGGTGGGCGTCCAGCCCTCGCTGTGCAGCGCCTGCGCCAGCACCACGGTGGTGACCAGGTTGCCGCCCATCCCGGCCAGACCGGTCAGCTGGGCCACGAACGGGTTCCGGGCGGCCGGGAACCAGCGGGCGGCGATCCGCAGCACGCTGATGAAGGTCATCGCGTCGCCGCAGCCGAGCACCGCCCGGGAGGCCAGCGCGGGGGCGAAGGAGGAGCTGAACGCGAAGGCCAGCTGACCGGTGCTGAGCAGCACGACACCGAGCAGCAGCACCCGGCGCGGCCCGAAGCGGTCCACCAGCAGGCCGACCGGGATCTGCATGGCCGCGTAGACCAGCACCTGGAGGATGGAGAAGGTGGAGAGCGCCGAGGCGCCGATGCCGAAGCGGTCGGCGGCGTCCAGCCCGGCCACGCCGAGACTGGTGCGGTGGATAACCGCCAGGACGTAGACGCTGACGCCGACGGACCAGGCCGTCCACGCGGCACGGCCACCCGGCGGCGCGGGAACGGGGCCGGAAACGGGGGCGGGGCCGGAAACGGGTGCGGGTGCGGGCGCGGGTGCATGGGCGGTCGGGGGCCCGGCAGTGGCTCGGGGAGCGGAGGCGGACGGGGGCGCGGCTGAAGGGGCGGGCTCCACGGACATAGTGCGACCAGACTAGTCATCCCATGATTGGACGCCCAGGGCGGGGTTCGGTCGCCCGGGCGCGAACCCGCGACCCCCCGGGCCGGTGGATCCGCCGGTGCGCTCCCCGGCAACAGCCGGCCCCGGCCAGCCCCGACAGCCCCCGACACAGCCCCCGCCGGACTCAGCGAGCCTCCGACAGCTCCGACAACTCCCGCCGGCCTCAGCCGGTCAGCGTCCAGGACACCGACCGGGTCATGAAGCGGTCCCGGAAGGCCTCGTCGCGCACCCAGTCCGTGGTGTCCCGGACGGTCGCCGTCACGGTGGCCGTCCGGCCCGGGGCCAGGTCCAGCCGGGCGGTGTCCAGCCAGGAGGCGTCCGCGGACTGCGGTGCCACCGGGACGCCGTCCACCTTCCACTCCACCTTCAGCTGCCGGGCCCCGTTCAGCGGCAGCGGCCGGACGTCGAGCCGGGGCCGCCCGGTCACCTCGCCGGGCGCCGGCAGCGGGGCGTCGGTCGGCCGGACCTTGCGGTAGAGCTCCTCGATGATCGCCTCGCGCGAGGGCAGGTTGTACGCGCTGCCCAGGGTGCGCATGACCGAGTCCGGGGTCGGCCGGTAGAGGCCGTTGCCGCTGCGGTACGCGCCGACGACCCCGGCACCGTCCGGGGACGCGGCGCCCAGCCAGCGCCACCACTTGGTCTGCTTCTTGCGCATGTCGTCGGCGTTGAGGGTGGAGAGGTTCGGGTAGTCGGCGTCGTCGGGGGCGCTGTCGTACTCGTCGCCGAGGTCCCCCACGGTGTGCCCGATCTCGTGCTGGATGATCCGCCCGGCGTCCTGGCTGCCGCCGGCCAGGGTGGTCACCCCGGTGCCGCCGGCGCCGCCGTACTCGGTGGAGTTGGCCAGCGCGATCAGGTACTGCGGCCCGCTGCCGTCCCCCGCGTACCGGGCGGTGGCGGCCTCGTCGGCGCAGAGCAGCCGGGCGGTGCCCTCGCACCAGAAGTGCATGCCGAGCGGGGTGGCCGGGTTGCGGCCGCGGCTCTCGGTCTCGGCTATCCCGGACACCGGGGAGACCACGTCGACCCGCCGTACGTTGAAGAAGCCCTGGTAGGTGCGGAAGGGCTCGATGTCCATCAGGGCGTGCCAGGCCTTGTCGGCCTGCTGCCGGAACAGGTCCTGTTCGCCCGCCGTGTAGCCGTCCCCGAGCAGGACCAGCGTGATCCGGTTGGCCGGGTCGCCGGTCCGACGTATGTCGACCGTCGGGGCGGCCCCGGCTATTCGCTGGTCGGCGCGGAGCGCGGTGTGCGGCGGCACCGCACGGTCGGCCGGGGCGCCGGGCCCGATCACGCCGAACGGCGAGGGACCGACCAGTTCCAGGGCGGCGGGCAGCAGGGCGGTGGACACCAGCACGAGGGCGGCCAGACTCCGGACGAGACGGCCAGGGTTGCCAGGCGGCATACGGGTGCGTCCTCGGGGCTCCGGTCACCCGGTGTCGCCCGGGTGGTGGAGCGGAGACGTACCCGGACCGGCGTGTCGCCCCCACCGGCGGGCGCAAATGTCACCGACCTGGCCGAACGATCCGCATCCTCCCTGCCATGAGGACCATGCAGGTCATGCGGGTCATACCAACCACACCCCCGCCCGGACCGTCCCCGCCCAGGCCCTCCCGCCCCCTGCCCAGGCGCCCTCCCGCAGCCCGGTCAGGCCTTCCGAAGGCCCAGCACCAGATGGGTGCCCAGCCCGAAGAGCAGCCCCCAGAACGCCGAGCCGATCCCGAACAGGCTCATCCCCGAGGCACTCGCCAGGAAGGTCACCACCGCCGCGTCCCGCCCGCGCTCCTCCGCGACCGCCGCCGCCAGGCTGCCCTGCAGCGAGGCCAGCAGCGCGACCCCGGCGATCACCGCGATCAGTTCCTTCGGCAGCCCGGTGAACAGGCTGACCAGCACCCCGCCGAAGCTGCCCACCAGCACGTACAGCGCGCCCGAGGACATGCCCGCGACGTACCGGCGGCGCGGGTCCGGATGGGCCTCCGGGCCCGAGCAGATCGCCGCCGTGATCGCCGCCAGGTTCACCCCGGGCGAGCCGAACGGGGCCATCAGCATCGACACCGCCCCGGTCGAGCCGATCAGCAGCCGGTCGTCCGCCCGGTAGCCGAAGGCCCGCATCACGCCGAGGCCCGGGGCGTTCTGCGAGGCCAGCGTGACGATCGTGAGCGGCAATGCGAGCCCCACCAGCGCCGACCAGGAGAACGCCGGCACCGTCAGCACCGGCACGGTCGGCCCGCCCGAGCCCGGGTGCAGCGGCAGTCCGACGGTCAGCGCCGCCAGCACCCCGCCGACCAGCAGCGCGACCGGTACGGCGTACCGCGGCACGAACCGCTTGGCCAGCAGGAAGGCCGCGAAGCTGCCCACCACCAGGACCGGCGCGCTGTGCACCGCGCCGAAGATCCCGGCACCGAAGGAGAACAGGATGCCCGCGAGCATCGCGTTCACGATCCCGACCGGCACCGCCGCGATCAGCCGACCGAACCAGCCGGTCACCCCGAACAGGGCCACCACCACCGCGCTCACCAGGAACGCCCCGACCGCCTCCCGGTAGGGGTAGTCGCCCAGGCTGGTCACCAGCAGCGCGGCCCCCGGGGTGGACCAGGCGGTGATCACCGGCGTCCGGGTCCACCAGCTCAGCGCGAAGCCGCTCACCCCGCTGCCGATCGCCACCGCCCAGATCCAGGAGGCGGTGTGCGCCGTGTCCAGCCGTCCGGCCGCGGCCGCCGCGAGCACCACCACCAGCGGTCCCGAGAAGGACACCGCGACGCACACCAGCCCGGCCAGCAGTGCCGGCCCCGACGCGTCCCGCCGCAGCGACCGACGTTCCCCGCTCCCGACCGGCGTCGTTTCCGGTCGGATCGTCAGCTCATCCGTCATCCCGGCAGTATCCCGGAGACCTGACGAAGGCTCCCGAAAAAGTTTTTGGATCCACCTGCAACCCCTGCCGGGGATGCGCGTCTATACCAATGAAGGCACGGAGAGCGAGACCGGCAGAGCCGGGGGGCGCTTCCGCTCAGGAGGAGCGGGGCCGGTCGTCTTCACCCACACACACCGTCAGTCACATGACCCTGGGGAGTCACGTCATGCGCACGTCCGTTATCACCCGTTTTGCGAAGAACGACCGCGCCCTCTCCGGCCGCCGCCGCATCGCCGTCCTCGCCGCCACCACCGTCCTCGCCGGCGGCATCCAGTTCCTCGCCACCGACAGCGCCTGGGCCTGCGGGGACGAGACCGGCGACACCACCGCCGTCACTGCTCCGGCCGCCGACCCGGCCAAGCACGACGGCACCTACCAGTCCGGCTTCCACATGACCCCGGACGGCCAGACCATCACCGCGGGCGGCCCCAAGGTCGAGATCGGCGTCGGCGTCACCAACTTCACCGGCGCCCCGTACCGGAACGTCTCCGCGAACCTCTGGCTGTTCAACCCGAAGGGCAGCACCAACCTCCAGGACTTCACGGTCGAGGTCGCCACCGCCGGCGGCTGGAAGCCCGTCGCCCTGCGCCACGGCTGCGACCCCTCGCTCTTCACCGTCGCCTCCCCCGCCACCACCACCCCGCGCCTGGAGAACGGCCGGGCCGCCAACTTCATGTTCCGCGTGGGCCTCTCCGCGAAGGCGCCGAAGGACGTGACCGAGATCCAGGTCGGCACTTGGGCCCAGGCTCCCGGCTTCCCGGATGTGACGGGCGACACGCACACCTACCACGTGGCCCGGACCGCCGCCCCCGCGCAGCCGACCACCCCGGCCAAGCCCGCGCCCACCAAGCCCGCCGCGCCGGCCAAGGAGACCAAGAAGGCCGAGCCCGCCGCCGACAAGACCCCCGCCAAGGTCACCGAGCCCGCCGCCGAGACCACCAAGTCCCCGGCGCCGCAGGCCACTTCCAC
>NZ_JBIWNL010000024.1:78834-138000 GCF_044767225.1 Kitasatospora sp. NPDC101447 | reverse complement strand
CGCCCGGTTACATTCCGAACCCGGAAGCTAAGCCTCACAGCGCCGATGGTACTGCAGGGGGGACCCTGTGGGAGAGTAGGACGCCGCCGAACAATTCTTCGAGAGAAGCCCCCGCCGGGTGAACCGGACGGGGGCTTCTCTGTTGTAAGGTCAATGTGCATTGTCGTCACGACGGACAGGAGGCCCCCGGGTGGAGGTCCAGGAGACGCGGGTCCAGACCGATCGCGTCCTCACCATCCCCAACCTGCTGAGCATGGGCCGGCTGGTCGGCGTCCCGCTTTTTCTCTGGCTCATTCTGTGGCCGGTCTTCGGCGGGCCCAACAATGACGGCTGGGCGCTGCTGATCCTGATGCTCAGTGGAATCAGCGACTACCTGGACGGAAAGCTCGCCCGGCGGTGGGGGCAGATCAGCCGGGTGGGGCAGTTGCTGGACCCGCTGGCCGACCGGCTCTATGTGCTGTCCACGCTGGTCGGATTGACCTGGCGTGAGATTCTGCCCTGGTGGCTGACGGCGATTCTGCTGGCCCGTGAGCTTTTCATCGCCGCGCTGCTGCCCATTCTGAACAAGCACGGGTACGGCCCGCTGCAGGTGAGTTTCCTGGGGAAGGCGGCGACCTTCAATCTGATGTACGCTTTCCCGCTCCTCTTGCTGGGCAGCGTGGACAGCTGGATCGCGCGGCCGGCCGAGGTGGTGAGCTGGGCCTTCATCTGGTGGGGGACCACGCTGTACTGGTGGGCCGCCATTCTTTACGCGGTGCAGGCGCGGCAGATCGTCAAGGGGCCTCCCGCGGGCTCGGCGTCCGCAGTCTGAGACGTGATCTGAGAGAAGCCCCACGCCTCATCGGTGCGTCGGACGATACCTTCCGGGTAGAGAACCCTCTGGAACGGTTTGATGGACCTGCTGGTCCACCACCGCGAAGGAGGACGCACCCGTAATGAAAGCCGTTGTAATGGCAGGGGGCGAGGGGACTCGACTCCGCCCGATGACCTCCAGCATGCCGAAGCCGCTGCTTCCGGTCGCCAACAGGCCGATCATGGAGCACGTGCTTCGGCTGCTGAAGCGGCACGGTCTCTCCGACACCGTCGTCACCGTGCAGTTCCTTGCGTCACTGGTCAAGAACTACTTCGGTGACGGCGAAGAGCTGGGCATGCATCTGACCTATGCCCACGAGGAGACACCACTGGGCACTGCGGGGAGTGTCAAGAACGCCGAGGACGCACTCAAGGACGACTCGTTCCTGGTGATCTCCGGTGACGCGCTGACCGACTTCAATCTCTCCGAATTGATCGACTTTCATCGCAGCAAGGATGCTCTGGTCACCGTCTGTCTCACCAGGGTGCCGAATCCACTGGAGTTCGGTATCACCATCACGGATGACGACGGACGGGTCGAGCGATTCCTGGAGAAGCCGACCTGGGGGCAGGTCTTCTCCGACACGGTGAACACCGGTATCTACGTGATGGAACCCGCGGTCTTCGACTACGTCGCAGCGGGTGAGTCCGTCGACTGGTCGAGCGACGTCTTCCCGCAGCTCCTGAAGGAGGGCAAGCGGGTCTACGGCTACGTCGCCGAGGGCTACTGGGAGGACGTGGGCACGCACGAGAGCTACGGCAAGGCCCAGGCGGACGTCCTGGAGGGCAAGGTCGAGGTCGAGCTGGACGGGTTTGAGATCTCGCCCGGCGTGTGGGTCGCCGAGGGGGCCGAGGTGGACCCCGAGGCGGTGCTCCGCGGGCCGCTCTACATCGGGGACTACGCCAAGGTCGAGGCCGGCGTCGAGATCCGCGAGCACACCGTGCTGGGTAGCAACGTCGTCGTCAAGCGCGGTGCGTTCCTGCACAAGGCCGTGGTGCACGACAACGTGTACGTCGGGCCGCAGAGCAATCTGCGGGGCTGCGTGATCGGCAAGAACACCGACGTGATGCGGGCCGCGCGGATCGAGGACGGGGCGGTGATCGGGGACGAGTGCCTGGTCGGCGAAGAGTCGATCATCGGGGCGAACGTCCGCGTCTACCCGTTCAAGACCATCGAGGCCGGCGCCGTCGTCAACACCTCGGTGATCTGGGAGTCGCGCGGTCAGGAGCACCTCTTCGGCGTCCGTGGCGTCTCGGGGATCCTGAACGTCGAGATCACCCCGGAACTCGCCGTCCGGTTGGCCGGGGCGTACGCGACGACGCTGAAGAAGGGGGCGACCGTCACCATTGCGCGTGACCACTCGCGTGGTGCGCGTGCGCTCAAACGGGCGATGATCTCGGCGCTGCAGACCTCGGCGATCGACGTCCGCGACCTGGAGAACGTGCCGATGCCGGTGGCGCGGCAGCACACGGCCCGGGGGAGTGCGGGCGGGATCTTCCTGCGGACCACGCCGGGGGTGCCGGACTCGCTGGACATCCTCTTCTTCGACGAGCGCGGTGCGGACCTGTCGCAGGGCGGGCAGCGCAAGCTGGACCGCGTGTACGCGCGCCAGGAGTACCGGCGGGCCTTCCCCGGCGAGATCGGGGACCTGACCTTCCCGTCCAGCGTCTTCGACTCCTACGCGGGCAACCTGCTGCGGACGGTGGACACCACCGGGGTCCGGGAGGCCGGGCTGAAGGTGGTGGTGGACACCGCGCACGGCAGCGCGGGCCTGGTCCTGCCGAGCATCCTCGGGCGGCTCGGGGTGGAGGCGCTGACCGTCTCCAGCGGGCTCGACGAGGCGCGGCCGACGGAGGACGCCGAGACGCGGCGGGCGGGGCTGGCCAGACTCGGTGAGCTGGTGGCCTCCTCGCGGGCGGCCTTCGGGGTCCGCTTCGATCCGGTCGGCGAGCGCGTCGCGTTCGTGGACGAGCTGGGCCGGGTGATCGACGACGACCGGGCGCTGCTGGTGCTGCTGGACCTGGTGGCGGCCGAGCGCCGCAGCGGGCAGGTGGCGCTGCCGGTGACCACGACCAGGATCGCCGAGCAGGTCGCCGCGTACCACGGCACCCAGGTCATCTGGACCACGACGACGCCGGACGACCTCGCGAAGGCGGCCTCCGCGGAGGGCACGGTGTTCGGCGGGGACGGACGCGGCGGCTTCGTGGTGCCCGAGTTCAGCGGAGTGCTGGACGGCGCCGCGGCCTTCGTCCGGCTGGTCGGCCTGGTCGCGCGGACCCAGCTCACGCTGAGCCAGATCGACGCGCGGATCCCGCAGGCGCACATCCGGCGCCGCGACATCGCGACGCCGTGGGCGGCGAAGGGCATGGTCATGCGCTCGGTGGTGGAGGCGGCCGGCAGCCGGCGGCTGGACACCACCGACGGCGTCCGGGTGGTCGAGGCGGACGGGCGCTGGACGCTCGTGCTGCCGGACCCGGCCGAGGCGATCACCCACCTCTGGGCGGAGGGCCCGGACGACGAGGCCACCGAGGCGCTGCTTGACGAGTGGGCGGCGGTGGTCGAGGGCGCCGGGCGGTGACGGCCCGGGTCTGAGGACCGAACCGGCCCGAGGACGGAACGACCCCGATCGGCGGGGCGCACGGCATCGTTCGTGCGCCCCGCTGTCCGTTTTCACATCAATCGGAACAATTCGTCACTTCCGCCTTGTGTGCAGCGTGTGTGCAGCTCAGGGGCCGTGCACGGACCCCCTCGCCGTCATGGGACGATGGTCCGCATGCCAGCGACGCCGACACCGAGTACCCCGAACGGGCGGTACAACCGCCCGGACGCCTCGATGTCCCTGCTGACCAACGTGATGGACCACAGCCTGGACGAGGGCTACGCCGAGGCGGCCGCGGCCCGCGGTGGCGCCCGCGACAGCCGGATACCCGGGACGCTCCAGGGCCTGCTCACGCTGGGCGCCGGTCTGGCGCTGGTCGGAGCGGTGGTGACGGTGGGCGCGGTGAACGCGCACAAGGCCGAGCCGACACTGGCCAAGGAGCGGGACGCGCTGATCCACCGGATCAACGACAGCAACACCTCGGCCGACCAGCTGCAGAAGCAGGTGCAGGAGCTGCGGCGGAAGGTCGACAACACGCAGCAACAGGCGCTCGCCTCGGGGGACGGTGACACGGGGGGTCTGAGCGGCGCCGTGGGCCTGGGCGAGGTCACCGGGCCGGGAGTGAAGCTGGTCCTGGAGGACGCCGCGGGGACGGGCCTGGGCGGCAACGTCGACCCGCGGGCGGGGCAGGGCTTCTCCAACAGCGGCCGACTGCGGGACCGCGACCTGCAACTGGTGGTGAACGGCCTCTGGGGATCCGGTGCCGAAGCCCTCGCGATCAACGGCCAGCGGCTCACCGCGCTCTCCGCGATCCGGGCCGCCGGCGAGGCGGTGCTGGTGGACAACCGGCCGCTGGTGCCCCCGTACACCATCCAGGCGATCGGGGACGGGCCGAAGCTCCTCACCGCCTTCGAGAACGACATGGCCGGGCAGTACCTGCGGCTGCTCCAGGAGAAGTACGCCATCAAGTCGACGCTCTCCACGCAGAAGAGCCTGACGCTTCCGGCGGCGGTGGGGGTGACGCTGCGGACCGCGCAGCCGGTCACGCCCGAGCCCTCGCCGCCGGCGACACCGTCGGCCACGGCCACGGCGAGCGGAACGGCCTCGCCCGGCCCAGGAACCCCGGAGGGCCCGGGCGCGTCCGTCTCACCGTCGGCCTCATCGAGCCCTTCACCATCCGCGACCAGCGGTGGTCAGAACCCCAAGCGGCGCCCGTCGACCGGATCCGCCAAGACCACGACAGGGACAGGAGCAGCCAGACCGTGATTGCCGTACTGGGTCTTGTGATCGGGGTGGTCGTCGGCCTGTTCGTCCAACCCGAGGTGCCGGACGCCGTCGTGCCCTACCTGCCGATCGCGGTGGTCGCGGCCCTGGACGCGGTGTTCGGCGGCGTCCGGGCGATGCTCGACGGGATCTTCAACGACAAGGTCTTCATCGTCTCGTTCCTGTCGAACGTGGTGGTCGCGGCCCTGATCGTCTTCCTCGGTGACCAGCTGGGCGTCGGCTCGCAGCTGTCCACGGGTGTGGTCGTCGTCCTCGGCATCCGCATCTTCTCCAACGCGGCTGCGATCCGGCGCCATGTCTTCCGTGCCTGAGCAGGGCCGCGAGGAGGCGGCACAGGAGCAGCGGGACGCGGCGGTGGCCGAGCGGGCCGCTGTGCGGACCGTCGCCGGGCCGGCCGCGGAGCCGACCGTGGAGTCGGACGGCAGGACTTCCGAGGAGTCCGTCGTGACGGCCGCCGAGGCGCCCGAGCCGGAGTCGGGCGGGGAGGCCGGGCCGGACGGGTCGGCGGAGCCGGACGAGGCTGCTGAGGAGGCCGGAGCGGCCGTCCCGGCTGCGCGGGCCGAGCCGGTCGGGGATGCCGCGGAGGAGCCGACGGAGGACCCGGCCGAGGAGAAGTCTGACGCTGAGGCCGAGCTTGAGGCCGACTCGATCCCGGAGCCCACGCTGCGGCTGGTGAAGCCGGTCCGGCCGGAGCCGAAGGCCGTCCCCGCGCCACAGGCCGAGCCGGCGCCGCCTGCCGCCCCGACGTCGAAGGCGATCCCGGCGCCGCAGGCCGAGCCGGAGTCCGAACCGGAGCCTGAGGGTGAGCCCGGCCCCGCAGCGGCGGAGCCCGGCGAGCAGGAGCCCGCCGTGGACGGGAGCGCCGGCCGGCGGCGTCTGAAGGCGGCGCTGTGGCCGCCGCGACTGTCCCGCGGGCAGCTGGTGGTGGCACTGCTGCTGTTCTCGCTCGGCCTGGGGCTGGCCATCCAGGTGCGGTCGACCAACGACCACCACAGCCAGCTGCGCGGCGCCCGGCAGGAGGACCTGGTCCGGATCCTCGACGAACTGGACAGCCGTCAGCAGCGTCTCCAGCAGGAGAAGGCGGAGCTGGAGCAGTCCCTGGCGAAGTTGGAGAACAGCTCCAACCAGGCCAAGGAGGCCCAGGAACAGACCAGGAAGAAGGTGACGGAACTCGGCGTGCTCGCCGGTACCGTCAGAGCCACTGGTCCGGGCATCGTACTCACGGTCGATGATCCCCAAGGGCAGGTGAAGGCAGATATGCTGCTGGACACCCTGCAGGAACTTCGAGCGGCGGGGGCGGAGGCGATTCAGATCAACGATGTGCGCGTGGTGGTCAACACCTACTTCACCGACCTCTCGGGCGGTGGGGTGCAGATCGACGGGAAGAAGGTCTCGCAGCCCTATCGGTTCACCGTCGTGGGGAACCCGCAGGATCTGACACCCGCGCTGAACATCCCGGGAGGGGTCGTCCGCACGCTGGAGAGCCACCAGGCGCGGGCGACGATCACCCAGCAGCAGAAGGTTGTCGTGGACGCCCTCGTGGATCCGAAGACGCCGCAGTACGCCAAGCCGGCTTCGAAGTGACGAGGCGTCCGACGAACGGCCCGTCACGGGCCGGCGGCACCCGGTGCGGGGCGCCGCCGCCACGTGGGCGAGACTGGTTCGCACCAGTACGCTCCGGATCAAGAACCGCAGCACCAACTGTCGGAGTACCACTCAAGCGGGCCCGAGCCGCAACCGGGCTCGCAGCCTGTCCGAGGTTCTCACCCTGCCCCGCGGGCGGGTCTGTCACACGCAAGGGGATTCGCCCGTGAGTTTCTTCTCGAAGTTGTTCGGTCGCAACAAGGACAACGACGCGGCCGCCGTTGAGGCGCCGACCGCGCGGCACCGCCGGCCGGAGGACGAGCCCGCCGTGCCGGGCATGCGACCCGCCCCCGAGGCCGCGCCGTACGCCGGCCAGCAGCTGTTCCGGGACGGCGGCGCCGCCCAGTACGCCGGGAATCCGGCGGGCTACGGCGCGTCGGTTGACCCCTCCGGTGACCCGCGCATAGGTTTCCCGTCAGCACCCTCAACCTCTGGTGGAGGGTTTGCCCCGGACCCGTACGCCGGGCACAACCCGTCGGGTGTGCCGCGCCAGGAGGCTGTGAACATGGCTGGCCCCTCTCCGTGCCCCAGGTGCGGCAACCAGAACCCGGCCGCGGCCCGGTTCTGCTCCAACTGCGGTACGGCGCTGCGCGGCGGTCTGCTGCCGGAGGGGGCGGCGGAGACCACGTCGACCATCTCCATCTCCGGCCTGGAGTCGTACGACCCCAACACCACGACCGGCACCGGCGCCACGCCGGCCCTGTCGGCCGAGGTGCTGTCGGCGATCGACGCCCTGCCGCCGGGCTCGGCCCTGCTGATCGTGCAGCGCGGCCCGAACTCGGGCAGCCGTTTCCTGCTGGACTCGGACGTCACCACGGCGGGGCGCCACCCGCAGGGTGACATCTTCCTGGACGACGTGACGGTCTCGCGCCGCCACGTGGAGTTCCGCCGCACCCCGGCCGGCTTCAGCGTCGCGGACGTGGGCAGCCTGAACGGCACCTACGTGAACCGGGAGCGGATCGACGAGGTGTCGCTGAACAACGGCGACGAGGTCCAGATCGGGAAGTACCGGCTGGTGTTCTTCGCCGGCCACAACCGGGGGTACTGAAACCAACGTCGGCAGGAGCCCGAGTGAATACGAATACCCCTTCCTCTTCTCTCGGGGCGGCCACCCCAGCTCCGTCCGGTCCGCAGGCGGACCGCGGCGGGCGCGGGGTGGTCGCGGGCCCCAGGCAGCCGGTCCGCACGGACCGGCCCGCCGGGCGGCGGCGCGGCGGTGACGAACTGCTGAGCATCGGCGCGGTGCTGGCCTTCCTGCGCGACGACTTCCCCGAGGTCACCATCTCCAAGATCCGCTTCCTGGAGGCGGAGGGACTGGTCGAGCCGCAGCGCACGCCCTCGGGGTACCGCAAGTTCAGCCCGGCCGACGTCGAGCGGCTGGCCTACGTCCTGCGGATGCAGCGGGACCACTACCTTCCGCTGCGGGTGATCCGCGAGCACCTGGACGCCATCGAGCGCGGCGAGAGCCCGCCGGCACTGCCCGCCCCGGCCGACAGCCGGCCCGGGCCGTTGGAGGAGGCGGACCGCGAGCTGGTGGCCTCCGCAGACGTCCCCTCCGGGGTCCGGCTGGGCCGTGCCGAGCTGCTCGCCGCCGCCGAGGCCGGGGAGCGGGAGCTCGCCGAGTGGGAGTCCTACGGGCTGGTCGCACCGGGCCAGGACGGCGGGTACGACGGCGAGGCGCTGCAGGTGGCCCGGCTGGTCGCGGAGCTCGGTCGGTACGGCCTGGAGCCGCGGCACCTGAGAGCCATGAAGGCGGCGGCCGACCGCGAGATCGCGCTGGTGGAGCAGGTGGTGGCGCCGCTGCGCCGGCACCGGAACCCGCAGACCAGGGCCCATGCCGAGGCCACCGCGCGGGAGCTCGCGACGCTGTCCGTGCGGCTGCACGCGGCAATGGTCCAGGCCGGTCTGCGGACCCGCGGGTAGCCTCCCGGGCGGCCTCCGGGCAGCGGTGGCACCGCGCTGACCAGCGGCGTCCGCTCTGCGCTTTCATATCCGGGACCGGAGCCATAGGGTTGCCTGTGTGAATGAGCTCGACGTCGTGGGTGTCCGAGTGGAGATGCCTTCCAACCAGCCGATCGTGCTGCTGCGGGAGGTCGGGGGAGATCGCTACCTGCCGATCTGGATCGGCCCCGGCGAAGCGACCGCGATCGCTTTCGCCCAGCAGGGCATGACGCCGGTGCGCCCGCTGACGCACGACCTCTTCAAGGACGTCCTGGAGGCGCTCGGCCAGCAGCTCACCGAGGTGCGGATCACCGATCTGCGGGAGGGCGTGTTCTACGCCGAGCTGGTGTTCGCCGGCGGGGTCGAGGTGAGCGCCCGGCCGTCCGACGCGATAGCGCTGGCGCTGCGGACCGGTACGCCGATCTACGGGAGCGAGGAGGTGCTCGCCGAGGCGGGCATCGCGATCCCGGACGAGCAGGAGGACGAGGTCGAGAAGTTCCGGGAGTTCCTCGACCAGGTGTCGCCCGAGGACTTCGGGGGCGGCGGCCCGCAGTAGTGGGGAACCGGCTGAGCGGGCATTCGGCTTATCGTTTTGCCAAAAACCGTCGACCTACCCAGACTAGGGGCACGAAAAACCACTCTCCTGAGTGATGTGGTTTGTCTGGCCCGGCGTGGCGATCGTTGACGGGTCATAGGGGACTGCCTACCGTCAGGAGTGGCTGTCCGGGTGGCCGATGCCCGCAGTCGGGTTGCCCGCAGCACAAGTGGACGGAGGCAGGCATGAGCAGCACCGGCGATGACGCCGTGGGAGGCCTGTGCGCCGTGCACGTGCCGCGCACCGCCCGCACCGTCACGGACCTTCCCCGGGTGAGCAGGTTCCCCGCCGTACAGCCGGGTCAGCCGGCCATCGAGCGGCTGGCCCCGACATCGGAACTGATCGGCTTCCGCGGCCCGACGGCCTGTGCGGCAGCCGGCATCACCTACCGCCAGCTGGACTACTGGGCCCGCACGGGCCTGCTGGAGCCCAGCGTCCGGACGGCCTACCCGGCGACCAGCCAGCGGCTCTACAGCTTCCGCGACGTCCTGCTGCTGAAGATCGTGAAGCGGCTGCTCGACGCGGGTGTCTCGCTGCAGAACATCCGGGTGGCCGTCGCCCACCTGCAGGCCGCCGACCAGAGCGGCCTCGCCGGGATGACGCTGATGTGCGACGGCGCGACGGTGTACGAGTGCACCACGCCGCAGCAGGTGGTGGACCTGCTGAAGGGCGGTCAGGGGGTCTTCGGCATCGCGGTGGGAGCGGTCTGGCGGGAGCTGGAGCTGACCCTCGGCCGGCTGCACGCGGAGCGCACGGACACCGGCGAGACCGTGGTCGGGCAGGACCCGGCCGACGAACTGGCCCAACGGCGCAACCGGGCGGTCTGAGCAACGATTCGACGGGGCCGCGGGCCCGGACGGGGAACCGTTCGGGCCCGCGGCCCCGTCGTGTTGGCTGGCGAAACGATCGAGGGAGGGCACGTGGGGGTCGGCACGGGGATGGCGGGGCTGCTGCGGCGCAGGGCCGTACTGTCGGGGGCACGGCTGCGGCAGCGCAGGACGCAGCGCAGGGTCTTCCAGGTCGGGGCGCTGCTCTGTTCGCTGGCACTGGCGCCGAGCGCCTGGGTGTGGTTCTCCGCGGGTGACCGGGTGGGCACGGTGGAGAGCGCTCCGTCCGCGCCGGTCGCGGTGGTCTTCGGCGCCGGGCTGGACCAGGGCAAGCCCTCGCCGTACCTGGAGCACCGGCTCGTGGCGGCGGTGGACCTGTACCGGGAGGGCAAGGTGCAGGCGATCCTGGTGACCGGGGACAACGGGCGGACCGAGTACGACGAGCCCGACGCGATGTTCACGTACCTGACCACGCACGGGGTGCCCGCGGAGCGGGTGGTGCGGGACTACGCGGGCTTCGACACCTGGGACTCCTGCACCCGGGCGCACCGGATCTTCGGGGTGGACCGGGCGGTTCTGGTCAGCCAGGACTTCCACGTCCGGCGGGCGCTGGCGCTGTGCGAGGCGGCGGGCATCCGCTCGTACGCGGTCGGGGTGCCGGAGTTCCACGACGAGACTTGGCTGTACGGCGGGGCGCGGGAGGTGGCCGGGGCGGGCAAGGCGGCGGTCAACGCGTGGCTGCGGCCGGACCCGGTGTTCCTCGGGCCCAAGGAGGACGGCATTCCGAAGGCGCTCGCGGACGCGGCGAGGACGCAGCCGTAGGCGGCCGCCCGCCGGGCCGCGGCCGGGTTCGCACGCACTGTCGGACCCGTGCGCGATGATCGGCGGGTGCGATCACTGCCGAGCATCATCCACCTCGACATGGACGCCTTCTTCGCGGCGGTGGAGCAGGCGGCCAAGCCGAGCCTGCGCGGCAAGCCGGTGATCGTCGGCGGGCTCGGCGGGCGCGGGGTGGTCTCCACGGCCTCGTACGAGGCGCGGAAGTTCGGGGTGCACTCGGCGATGCCGATGGCGCAGGCGCGGCGGCTCTGCCCCAACGCGGCCTTTCTGTCGGGCCGTTTCGAGGCCTACCGGCACGTCAGCGAGATCGTGATGGGCCTGCTGCGGGAGCTGTCGCCGCTGGTGCAGCCGCTCAGCCTGGACGAGGCCTTCGTGGACCTGGAGGCCGGTCCGTACGGCCCGGTGCTGGCGGAGACGGACCACGAGACCGGCGAGCGGCTGGTGCTCGCGCTGGCGGAGGATCTGCGGGCGGACATCGAGCGGCTCACCGGGCTGACCGGCTCGGTGGGGGCGGCGGGGTCCAAGCTGATGGCCAAGATCGCCTCCGAGCAGGCCAAGCCGGACGGCCTGGTGCTGATCGAACCCGGGCAGGAGCGCGCGGTGCTCGGGCCGATGCCCGTCCGGGCCCTGCCGGGGATCGGGCCGGCCACCGAGCAGGTGCTGCGGCGGGCCGGGCTGAACACCGTGGCCGACCTCGCGGAGGCCGGCGAGGCGGAGCTGGTGCAGCTGCTCGGGCGGGCGCACGGCGCCGGGATCCACCACATGTCGATAGGGCTGGACGAGCGGCCCGTGGTGGCCGACCAGGACGCCAAGTCCGTCTCGGTGGAGGACACCTACGAGGTGGACCTGGCCGACCGGGACCGGGTGCTGCGGGAGGTGGAGGCGCTGGCCGCGCGGTGCGTGCGGCGGCTGCGGGCGGCCGGGCGCTCGGG
This sequence comes from Kitasatospora sp. NPDC101447, assembly GCF_044767225.1. NCBI lineage: Bacteria > Bacillati > Actinomycetota > Actinomycetes > Kitasatosporales > Streptomycetaceae > Kitasatospora > Kitasatospora sp. NPDC101447. Next base: position 126,485 of record NZ_JBIWNL010000024.1, on the reverse strand, counting down.
CCGGACCGTCGTGCTCAAGGTCCGCCGGTTCGACTTCTCGACGCTGACCCGCTCGGAAACCCTCGGCGGGCCCACGGACGACGAGGCGGTGATCACCGCGACCGCGCGCCGACTGGCCGAGCAGGTGGACATCACCGGTGGGGTCCGGCTGCTCGGTGTGGGCGTCGCCCAACTCGCCGACTACACCCAGGAGGACCTGTTCGCCCAGGCCCTGCGGGAGGAGGCGGCGGAGCACGCGGAGGCGGCGGCCGAGGCCGAGCAGGCCGAGGAGGAGCCGGAGGCCGTCGTGGTCCGGCGCTGGATGCCCGGACAGGACGTCCGGCACACGGAGTTCGGGCCGGGCTGGGTGCAGGGCAGTGGGGTCGGGAGGGTCACCGTACGGTTCGAGACGCCGTGGAGCGGGCCGGGGCGGGTGCGGACCTTCGCGGTGGACGACCCGGCGCTGGAGCCGGCCCGGCCGCTGCCGCTGCGCCGGGACGCGGACCCTGTCGGGGGCGTGGATCCGGGCGGGGGCGCAGGCCGGGACCCGGACGCGGACGGCGGGGCGGGCGAGCGGGGCTGAGAGGGGGCGCGGGCGCCGACCGGGAGGGCGGGCGCGGGCGGACGGGGCCGGGACACGAAAACGGCCCCACCCGGTGGGGGAGTACCGGGTGGAGCCGCATCACCGTGCCGGACTCCGTACGTTCGTGATGCCCTCGCGACGTACGGGGACCGGGGCCCCGCGCCCTGTCCCTGAGCGCGGGGCCGGACGCCTCGTCAGGCGTCGGTCTTCACCAGCTTGTCGCTGGAGTCCTGCTGGGCCGAGCCCTCGACGACGGTCAGGGGAGCGGCCGGCTTGACGGTGCGGATCAGGAACGGGACGACACCGGCGACGATGCAGACCACGGCCGCCGTCCAGAACGCGTGCTTGTAGGCGTCCAGGGTGGGCAGCGTCAGCGGGATCTGCGGCGGCAGCTTCATGGTGTCGCCGGTCAGGATGGCGGCCATCACGGCGGTGCCGATCGCGCCACCGACGGTGCGCAGCACCGAGTTCATGCCGTTGGCGATGCCGCTCTGCTCGACCGGCACGGCGCCGTTGATGTAGGCCGGCATCGCGGCGAACGCGAGGCCGACGCCCAGGCCGAAGATCGCCGAGGCGGTGTAGATGTCGCCCTCGTGGCTGTGCCGCAGGGCCAGGTAGGCCATCGCGATGGCGCCGAGGACACCACCGAGGACCAGCGGCAGACGCGGACCGCGACGGGCGATCAGCACCGCGCCGAGCGGGGCGGCCACCATCGAGCCGATCGCGGACGGCAGCAGCATGACACCGGCGTGCAGGACGGTGGCGGTGAAGCCGTAGTGGGTCAGCTTCTCCGGGGTCTGGGCGAAGTTACTGATGACCATGAAGGAGCCGTACATGCCGAAGCCGATGAGCAGGCCCGCGGTGTTGGTGAAGGCGACGGCCGGGCGGGACATCATCTTCATGTCCACGAGCGGGTGCTTGACCTTGGTCTCGATGATGCCCCAGACCAGGGCGACGACGGCGGCGACGGCGAAGAGGCCGAGGGTCTTGGTGGAGGTCCAGCCCCAGTGGTTGCCCTGGCTGACCGCGACGAGCAGTGCGGAGAGCCAGCCGGCCAGGGTGATCGCGCCGAGCGGGTCGGCGCCGCCCTCCTTGTCGGTGACCGGGTCGGACGGGACGCGGAAGGCGACCAGGGCGACGGCGATCAGGCCGAAGACCAGGCCCATCCAGAAGATCGACTTGTAGTTCCAGTGCTCCAGCAGGAGACCGGTCGCGACCAGGCCGAGGCCGGAGCCGACGCCCATCGAGGCGCTGATGGCGGCGACGCCGCCGGTCACCTTCTGCTTGGGCAGCTCGTCGCGGACGATGCTGATCGCCAGCGGCATCACGCCACCGCCGGCGCCCTGCAGGACGCGGGCGACGACCAGCCACGTGAAGGAGTGGGTGGTGACCGCCAGTGCCGAGCCGGCGACCAGACCGGCCAGCGAGATCAGCAGCATCGGCTTACGGCCCCGGAGGTCGCCGAAGCGGCCGAGGAGGGGAGTCAGCACTGCGGCGGAGAGCAGGTTGGCGGTCATCAGCCAGGTGATGCTGGAGCCTGAGACGCTCAGTTCCTTGGCCAGCGAGGGCAGGATCGGGACGACCGCGGTCTGCACCACGCTGAACGACAGCATCGCCAGGATGAGGGCCGGCAGGACCCGGGTGCTGCTCTGCTTCTCGGCCGCGGTGGTGGGCTGGGGTGCCTCACTCACGGTTGCTTCCTCCCGTACATAGTGAATGAACTGAAGTAACCATGCAGGGAGATACTTCAGAGTGTCAAATATCGAGTGGTTAAGCTTTGGCAAAGGCGGAGTGTCGGGCGTCCGTCGGGCGCCTGTGGCGGGCCGGGGGTGGCCGTCGCAGCGGGTGCCCGGGCATGGGAAAAGGGCCCCGGCCGGGTGGTCGGGGCCCTCGGTGGGGTGCTGGTCAGACGAGGGGGCGCATGGCGGCGGGGCGGGAGGTCTCCGGGGCGGGAGCGGCCGGTGACGGGCGTGGGCCCTCGGCGATCTCGGCGGGGGTGTCGTCGTGGACCTCGACGTGTTCGCGGCGGACTTCGTCCCGGATCACCTCCTCGGCGGTGTAGCGCTCGACGACGAGGCGGACGCGCTCGACGGGGGCGAGGTACTTGTGCACCACCGGACGCTCCTCGCGGAGGGTGACCTCCTCGACGGCCTCGGCGATCTCCTTCTCGGTGAGGGAGGCGCGCTCGGCCTCGCCGACCGGAATCCGCTCGACCCGGACGCGCTCGCGGACCACCGGGACCCGGCGCTCGATCTGCTCGGTCGTCACGTACTTGCGCAGCTTCGCGGTGCCCACGGTGTGCCACTCGGTGGTGACCTCCAGTCGCTCCTCGCGGCAGGTGATCTCGACCGGGTCGGTGGGGGCGGGAGCGGCGGCGCCCACGGTGCTCTCGGCCGGCTGCGACTGCGGGTGCGGGTGCGGTTGCGGCTGCGGTTGCGGCTTGGGCTCGACGGGAGGCGTGACGGCGGGAGCGGGAGCGGGAGCGTGGGCGGGTGCGGGGGCACTGAGGGTGCGCACGTGGGCCTCCGGGGCGGTGCTGGTGTCGGTCGGGGCGGGCTCGGGCGAGCGGAGGGCGAGCGGCTTGGTGGTGGTGGCCGTGGCCGTGGCCGCAGCCGCCGCAGCCGTCGCGGGCGCGGCGGCCGGGGCGGTGCCGAAGTCGAGGTCGGACTGCGCGGCGTGGCCGCCGCTCTCACCGGCCGGGTCGTCGCTCCCCGGGGTGTCGAGGCCGTAGTAGCGGTAGAGCTGGAGTTCCTGGGCGGGGGACAGGTGCTGGCCCACACCGAAGTCCGGGGACTCCTTGACCAGCGACTTGTCGTACGGGACCCGGAGCTCTTCGCCGGAGAAGTCGCTCGTGGTGAGCGGGACGAAGGCGTCCCGGCCGAAGATGCCGGTCCGGACGGCGGCCCACTCGGGCCGTCCGGTGGCATCGTCCAGATAGACCTCGTCGACCGTGCCGATCTTGTCTCCGTTGCGGTCGACCGCCTTGTGGCCGATGAGGTCCCGGGGGTCGATGTCGGTCTGCACTCATTCCTCCAGGGCGCTGGGCCTGCGGAACCCCCGCAGGAAGGCGGCCGGAGCACCCGTTCCGTCCGCCACTTCACACCAAATGCCATGAATCGGACGGGCGCGACCGGGGTGCGCCGGACGGGCTGCGTGCTGCGCCGTCCGGGGGACGCGCGTAGACCCGGCGTGACCTGAAGCACCCGTGATCGGAAGGCCTCCCGCTGGTACCCTGGGCGGCGACCGCAGAGCCCGCTCGGGAGAGTCTCCGCCGCGAAAACCGCTGGTCGGAGCGCCGAAGGAGCAACTCCTCCCCGGAATCTCTCAGGCATCCGTACCGTGTGGGGTAGGTCACTCTGGAAAGCAGGGCAGGAGTGTCGGCACGGAAGCCGGCGACCACCACCCTCACCGACGGTGCAAGCCGACGGAGCGCTCACAGCGCGCTCCGTGCGGGCGAAGCTCTCAGGTCCCGATGACAGAGGGGGAGGCCTGTCGGGTTCGCCCGCCACGGCTGAGTTCGCTGTCCGCAGCGGGAAGGTCGGCCGGCGTGCGTACCCCCGCCGGTCCGTGACCAGGAGGCCTCGACCACATGAACGCCCAGCCGAACGCGGGACGCCCCACCGGCGCCTCGACCCTCACCGAGCTTGAGCTGGCCAGCCCCTTCGAGAACCGCCACATCGGCCCCGACGCCGCCGCGCAGGAGAAGATGCTGGCGTCCGTCGGCTACGGCTCGCTGGACGAGCTCGCCGCCACCGCCGTGCCCGAGGCGATCCGCTCCATCACCGGCCTGGACCTGCCCGCCGGCCGGTCCGAGGCGCAGGTCCTCGCCGAGCTGCGCGAGCTGGCCGGCCGCAACCAGGTGCTCCAGCCGATGATCGGCCTGGGCTACTACGGCACCTTCACCCCGCCGGTGATCCTGCGCAACGTCATGGAGAACCCGGCCTGGTACACCGCCTACACCCCGTACCAGCCGGAGATCTCCCAGGGCCGCCTGGAGGCGCTGCTCAACTTCCAGACCCTGGTCTCCGACCTGACGGGCCTGCCGACCTCCGGCTCCTCGCTGCTGGACGAGGGCACCGCGGCCGCCGAGGCGATGGCGCTGGCCCGCCGCGTCACCAAGGTCAAGGGCGGCGTCTTCCTGGTCGACGCCGAGACCCTGCCGCAGACCATCGCGGTGATCAACACCCGCGCGGTGCCGACCGGTGTCGAGGTCGTCGTCGCCGACCTGTCCGAGGGCATCCCGGCCGAGATCGCCGAGCGCGGCGTCTTCGGCGTGCTGCTGCAGTACCCGGGCGCCACCGGTGTGGTCCGCGACCTCACCCCGGTGATCGAGCAGGCGCACGGCCTGGGCGCGATCGTCGCCGTCGCCGCCGACCTGCTGGCGCTGACCCTGCTCAAGTCCCCCGGCTCGCTGGGCGCCGACATCGCCTGCGGCACCTCGCAGCGCTTCGGCGTGCCGATGGGCTTCGGCGGCCCGCACGCCGGCTACCTCTCGGTGCGCGCCGAGTACGCCCGCTCGCTGCCCGGCCGCCTGGTCGGCGTCTCCGTCGACTCCGACGGCAACCGCGCCTACCGCCTGGCGCTGCAGACCCGCGAGCAGCACATCCGCCGCGAGAAGGCCACCAGCAACATCTGCACCGCCCAGGTGCTGCTCGCCGTCATGGCCTCGATGTACGCCGTCTACCACGGCCCGGACGGCCTGGCCGACATCGCCCGCCGCACCCACCGGTACGCCGCCGCCCTCGCCGAGGGCCTGCGGGCCGGCGGCGTCGAGCTGCTGCACGGCGAGTTCTTCGACACCGTCACCGCCGTCGTCCCGGGCCGCGCCGCCGAGATCGCCGCCGCCGCCCGCGCCAACGGCATCAACGTCCACCAGGACGGCGCGGACCGGATCTCGATCTCCACCGACGAGACCACCACCCGCGAGCACCTGGCCGGCGTCTGGGCCGCGTTCGGCGTCGAGGCGGTCGAGGTCGCCGAGACCGCCGACGCGCTGCCGGGCGCCCTGCTGCGCGAGGACGAGTACCTGACCCACCCGGTCTTCCACAGCCACCGCTCGGAGACCGCCATGCTGCGCTACCTGCGCCGCCTGTCGGACCGGGACTACGCGCTGGACCGCGGCATGATCCCGCTGGGCTCCTGCACCATGAAGCTCAACGCGACCACCGAGATGGAGGCCGTGACCTGGCCGGAGTTCGGCCAGCTCCACCCCTTCGCGCCGATCGACCAGGCCCAGGGCTACCTGACCCTGATCCGCCAGCTGGAGCAGCAGCTGGTCGAGGTGACCGGCTACGACGCGGTCTCGATCCAGCCGAACGCGGGCTCCCAGGGCGAGCTGGCCGGCCTGCTGGCCGTCCGCGCCTACCACCACGCCAACGGCGACACCCAGCGTGACGTCTGCCTGATCCCGTCCTCGGCGCACGGCACCAACGCGGCTTCCGCCGTGATGGCCGGCATGCGCGTGGTCGTGGTGAAGACCCTGGTCGACGGCGACGTGGACGTCGAGGACCTGAAGGCCAAGATCGAGCAGCACCGCGACAGCCTGTCGGTGCTGATGGTCACCTACCCGTCGACCCACGGCGTGTACGAGACCGAGATCACCCAGATCTGCGCGATGGTGCACGAGGCCGGCGGCCAGGTCTACGTGGACGGCGCCAACCTGAACGCCCTGGTCGGTCTGGCCAAGCCGGGCAAGTTCGGCGCGGACGTCTCGCACCTGAACCTGCACAAGACCTTCTGCATCCCGCACGGCGGCGGCGGTCCGGGCGTCGGCCCGGTCGCGGTGCGCGCCCACCTGGCGCCGTACCTGCCGAACCACCCGCTGCAGGCGGAGGCCGGTCCGGCCACCGGTGTCGGTCCGATCTCGGCCGCGCCGTGGGGCTCGGCGGCGATCCTGCCGATCTCCTGGGCGTACGTCCGGCTGATGGGCGGCGAGGGCCTCAAGCACGCCACCCAGGTCGCGGTGCTGAACGCCAACTACATCGCCAAGCGCCTGGCGCCGCACTTCCCGGTGCTCTACACCGGCCCGGGCGGGCTGGTCGCCCACGAGTGCATCATCGACCTGCGCCCGCTGACCAAGGAGACGGGCGTGACGGTGGACGACATCGCCAAGCGCCTGATCGACTACGGCTTCCACGCGCCGACGATGTCCTTCCCGGTGGCCGGCACGCTGATGATCGAGCCGACCGAGTCCGAGGACCTGCACGAGATCGACCGCTTCTGCGACGCGATGATCGAGATCCGGGCCGAGATCGACAAGGTCGGCTCGGGCGAGTGGGCGGCCGACGACAACCCGCTGCGCAACGCCCCGCACACCGCCGCCGAGCTGGCCGGCGACTGGGCACACGGCTACTCGCGGCAGGACGCGGTCTTCCCGGCGGGCGTGAACCCGGCGGACAAGTACTGGCCGCCGGTGAGCCGGATCGACGGCGCGTACGGCGACCGCAACCTGGTCTGCTCCTGCCCGCCGCTGGACGAGTACGGCGTCTGACGGATCCGGCCGCCACGGCGGCCGGACGCACGGCAGGGCCCCGGCGGAACTCTCCGCCGGGGCCCTGCCCGTACGGCGATCGATCCGGCGGCCGCGCCCGCCGTACGGTCGGACCGCGCGGTCAGGCCGCGTGGGCGACGGGGCGGCGCGGGGCGATCACCCGGCCGTCCGGCAGCAGCTCTCCGGTGTCCTCGAACAGGACGACGCCGTTGCAGAGCAGGCTCCAGCCCTGCTCCGGGTGGCAGGCCACCGACACGGCCGCTTCGCGGTCCTCGGACTCGGCCGATGGGCACTCAGGACGGTGCTGGCACATACGCGTACCCTCGCTTCGCTCTGCGATCCTCCCCGTGGTGCGGTCGCCGGAGGTCGTACCGTCCGGAGGCCGCCGCGGTAGTCGGATCCTGTCCGCACGCCGACCAGGTGTTGACCGGCGCTCAAGTGGGTAGGACAGGTGGTCCTTCCACGCTGGTTCCCAGTGTCGGCATCTGCGGACGTGCTCGCAGGCATTTCGTGACATGCGCCACAACTCCCGGGCAGAGATCACCCGTTCAGGTGGGGCCGGCGGGAAATCGCGCACCGGTGGATCAGGTGGGGGATGGCCCGATCGGGCCATGGCGGATGCCCCGTTCGGGTGGCACCCGGCTGTCGCCCGGTGGGCAGCCCGTTCGGGTGACGTGTTCCGACCCCGGCTGCGGGCGCGGACGTGGGCGCGGGGCGGAGGGTCGTCGGGGCCGTCGGCGGCGCGGGAGGGCGGGCCGGTGCGCGGGCACGGGGAGTGCCGGCCGGCGCGCGGGCACGGCGGAGGGCCGCCGGGCGGGTGGTCCGGCGGCCCGTACGGATGCGGGTGCTTCAGGGGGAGCCGAGCAGCAGCGGCCTGACGAGCGGGGCCCGGGCGAGCAGCGGCAGGAGTTCGGCGGCGGGGTAGGCGCGGTGGGCGGTGACGCCGAGCGGGGCCGGGGCCAGCGGGATCAGCAGGTCGGCGGCCGGGCCGGTGTCGGGGCTGTGCAGCCAGAGCGCCGTCGCGTACTGGCCGGGGAAGGTCAGCAGTCGGGGCTGCTGGCGGATCCGGGAGCTCTGGGCGAGCTGCCAGGCCTCGCGCAGCGCCCGGACCGTGGAGTCGAGGTAGGGGCCGGCGGTGAAGTGGGAGAAGGTGTGGCCCTCGACGGCCTGCACCACCTCGGCGGCGGCGGCCACGTCGGCGCCGTCCTTGATCAGGAAGCGCCACCCGGTGCGGCGGGCGGCGGGGAGTTCGGGGCGCGGGCCGTCCAGGACGTGCACCGCGAGCGGATGCGCGGGGACCAGGGGGCCGGCCGGATGACGCAGCGCTGCGGCGGCGGGCTGGCGCAGCGCGGTCTCCGAGTCGAGTGCACCCAGGACCGCGCGCAGGGCGCTCGGCGGGGGCTGGGGGGTCTGCAGAGTCATGGCGGGGTCCGCCTCTCCAAGCGAGATCGGCGTGCGAGTGCGGCATACCGGCATGGCGCGGCGCGTCATCGGTGACGGGGCCTGGCCGTGTCCGGTTGTGCAGGATCGCGGTGCCGGCGCGGTCGCCGCCGTCGACGAGGGGTTCCGAGGCGGGAGCCGACCGGCCGGAGGGCTGTGCGAATTCCATCGAACAGAAGCGCAGGGTGATCTGTTTATCACAGGCGGTGGCGCCGGGCAAGTCTGCAGATGGTCTGATATTCCGTCAGTTGCCTTGCATTGCAAGCCAGTACAAGCATTCGGGTATCGATCTTCGAGGTGGGCATGATGCTTCCACGGTCGGTCGGCCGGGTGGCTCAACGGGGTGTCTCAGAAGGAGGGGACCGTGGGCGAGAAGGTCGTGGCGACTCGGGCGGATCTGGCGGACCGGCAGCTGTACCGGCGCAAGCTCCAGGCCTGTCAGGAGGCACTGGGGCGGATGCTGCGGGAGGACCGCTTCGACCGGCCGCGGGCCGTGATGGGGCTGGAGATCGAGCTCAACCTGGCCGACGAGCAGGGCCTGCCGGCCATGAACAACGCCCAGGTGCTGAGCGAGATCGGCTCCAGCGACTTCCAGACCGAACTGGGCAGGTTCAACATCGAGGTCAACATCACGCCGCACCGGCTCTGCGGCCACGTCTTCGAGGATCTGCGCGAGGAGATCGACACCGGGCTGCGCTACGCCGACCGGCGGGCCGCCGAGGCGGGTGCCCGGATCGTCATGGTGGGCATCCTGCCGACCCTGGAGCACGCCCACACCGGGCTCGACGCGATGAGCCACAACCAGCGGTACAGCCTGCTCAGCGACCAGATCCTGGCCGCGCGGGGGGAGGAGATCACGCTCGACATCGAGGGCGTGGAGCACCTCCAGCTGGAGTCCATCACCATGGTCGCCGAGGCCGCCGCGACCTCCCTGCAGCTGCACCTGCAGGTGACCCCGGAGCGGTTCTCCTCGGTGTGGAACGCGGCCCAGGCGCTCTGCGGGCCGCAGCTCGCGATCGGCGCGAACTCCCCCTTCCTGTTCGGGCGGGAGCTGTGGCGGGAGACCCGGCCGGTGCTCTTCCAGCAGGCCTGCGACACCCGTTCGGCCGAGCTCAAGGCGCAGGGCGTGCGCCCCATCACCTGGTTCGGCGAGCGCTGGGTGGACTCGGCGTACGACCTGTTCGAGGAGAACCTGCGGTACTTCCCCGCGCTGCTGCCGATCTGCGACGACGAGGACCCGCTGAAGGTGCTGGCCTCCGGCGGCGCGCCCAAGCTCGCCGAGATGCGGCTGCACAATGGCACCATCTACCGCTGGAACCGGCCGATCTACGACGTCTCGGGCGGGGTGGCGCACCTGCGGGTGGAGAACCGGGCGCTGCCGGCCGGGCCGACGGTGGCCGACACGCTGGCCAACGCCGCCTTCTACTACGGGTTGGTCCGGGTGCTCGCCGAGCAGCCCCGGCCGGTCTGGACCCGGCTGCCGTTCGAGCGGGCGGACGAGAACTTCCGGCAGGGCGCCCGGTACGGCATCGACGCGGTGTTCCAGTGGCCGCGCCCCGGACGGGCCGGGCGCGGGGGCGGGCTGCAGACGGTGTCCGCGGTCGACCTCGTGCTGGGCGAGCTGCTGCCGATGGCCTACCAGGGCCTCGACGAGTGGGGCGTGGAGCCCGCCGACCGCGACCGCTACCTGGGCATCATCGAGCAGCGCTGCCTGCGCCGCACCAACGGCGCGGCCTGGCAGAGCGCGACCTTCCACCGGCTGCGCGAGCAGTACGGGATGGACCGGCCGACGGCGCTCGCCGCGATGACCCGGCGCTACGCCGAGTACATGCGCGGCGGGGAGCCGGTCCACACCTGGCCGGTCGGCTAGCCGGAGCGCACCGGGCCGCCGGAGAGCGCCCGGTGATGCAGGCGCACCCGGTGCTGCAGGCGCACCCGGTGACGGAGGCGCACCTGGCCGGTCGGCCGACCGGGCCGCTGTGTCAGGATGATCGCTCCGGCGGTCGGCCGACGGCCGGAGCGACCGCCCGTCCGCTGGAGCGCCCGTGACCACCCGCCCGACCGCGTCGGAGACCGAGCAGCCCACCCGCCGCCTGTTCGGGGCGGAGCTGCTGATCGTCCTCGGCCTCTCGCTCGGGGCCAGCGGGATCAGCGCGCTGATCAGTTTCGCCGGCTCGCTCACCGAACCGATCAAGCTCGGCCAGCAGGTCGCCACGCTGAACGGGTCGCGGGCGCCCGGCCGGCCCTGGCTGGACCTGGTGTGGCAGCTGTACTACATCGGGCGCGGCCTGATGCCGGTGGTGCTGGTCGGGTACCTGCTGGTGCGCGAGGGTGTCACGCTGCGGGTGCTGGGCTTCGACCTCGGGCAGAAGCTGCGCGACCTCGGCCGGGGCGCGGCCGTCGCCGCGGCGATCGGCGGTTCGGGGCTGGCGTTGTACCTGGCCTCGCAGGCGGCCGGGTACAACCTGACGGTGGCGCCCTCGGGGCTGCCGGACGTCTGGTGGCGGGTGCCGGTGCTGGTGCTGTCGGCCTGGCAGAACGCCATCCTGGAGGAGGTCGTCGTCCTCGGCTACCTGCTGCGCCGACTGGGGCAGCTGGGCTGGTCCTGGCCGGCGGCGGTGGTGGCGAGTTCGGTGCTGCGCGGCTCGTACCACCTGTACCAGGGGGTCGGCGGGCTGGTCGGCAACATGGTGATGGGGGCGGTGTTCTGCCTGCTGTACCGGCGCTGGGGGCGGGTGATGCCGCTGGTGGTGGCGCACGCGCTGATCGACACCGTGGCCTTCGTCGGGTACGCGCTGCTCGCCGGGCACGTCAGCTGGCTGCCGACCCCCTGAGCGCCCTGCTCGCCCGGCCGCGCGGCGGGCGGGCGAGCAGCCGGTCGACGTGCCGGCGTTCCAGTCCCTGGCCGGGGTCGATCGGCAGCAGCAGGCGCCCGCGGCGCCAGCGGGACCGGCGGACCAGCCGGGACGGGATGACGTCGTCCACCCAGGCGAACGGGCGGCTCCCGGCGTAGCGCAGCAGCGGGGCCCACTTGGCGGCGGAGAACAGCTCCATCAGCGGGACGCGCGGGTCGCCGGGCTGCGGGACGTAGCCGCTGAAGCGGACCACCGGGAGCGGGTCGAGCCCGATCACCGGGGCGATGTGGGTGTTGGCGTGGTCCTCCCAGGTGGTGGCCCAGACCAGCTCGTACGTGCCGGCGAGTTCGCGCAGCCACTCGCCGTGCCGGGTGGACAGCAGCACGGCGTGGCCGAACAGGGCGTGGGTGTCGAACCCGGCGTCCGGATGCGGGCAGACCGGGTTCAGGACACCGTCGACGTCCAGGAACAGCAGTGGCTTCGGCACCGGTGGCCCCCAGGGCGGTCGTGTCTCCTACCCGCTCGGACGACCCGTCCGTCCCACCGGTTGCGACCGGGTGGGCGCACGCACGGCGCACGGGGCGCTCAGGACGCGGGTACGGGCTCCGTGGCGGGCACCGGTGCGTCGGTGGTGCCCCGGCGGGTCAGCCGGCGCACCTGCGGCTCCAGCAGGACCGCCGCGCTGAGGACCAGGCAGACGACGGCACAGGTCCAGAGCGCGCCGCTCAGGCCGAGCACCACGGCGGCCGGGCCGGCCAGTGCGGTGCCGACCGGGGCCAGCGAGTAGGAGCCGAGCTCGTCGTACGCGGAGACCCGGGAGAACATCTCCTCCGGGATCTCCTGCCGGAGCGCGACCATCCAGTTGACGCCGAAGACGGTGACGCCGACGCCGGAGAGGAACATGGCGGCGACCAGCAGGGGCAGCGGCGCGGCGGCGGCGAGGGCCAGCGCGGGTACGCCGAACAGGAACACCCCCCAGTTGCCGACCAGCAGGATCCGCCGCGGCCGCCAGCGTGCCATCAGCAGGCCGGTGGCGACCAGGCCGACGCCGTAGGCGGACATCGCCAGGCCCCAGGCACCCGCGCCGCCGAGCCGCTCCTTGGCGATGGCGGGCCCGTAGACCGACTCGACCGCGCCGATGCAGGCGACCAGGACGGAGAACTGCAGGACGACCACCCAGAGCCAGCGGCGGGAGACGAACTCCCGCCAGCCCTCCCGCAGGTCGCGCAGCATGCTGCTGCCCGCGGGGGCGGGGGCCTGCTCCGGCTCCAGGAAGAAGCGCAGCACGGCGGCGATCAGGAAGCAGAGGGCGTCCAGGGCGAGCACCCAGCCCGGGCCGAGGGCGGCGGTGAGGGCTCCGCCGAGGGCGGCGCCGCCGATCTGGGCGGCGCTCTGGCCCATCCGGAAGACCGAGAAGGCGCGGGCCGCGTGCTCCTGGGGGACGGCCTGCATGATCATGCCGCCGGAGGCGGGGGAGTAGAGCGCGTAGCCGGCGCCGCCGGCCGCGGAGAGCAGCAGGAGCTGCCAGAGTTGCGCGTCTCCCACCAGGACCAGCGCGGCCAGCACGGCCTGGGAGGCACCGCTGAAGACGTTGGCGGCGACCATGATCCGGTGCCGCGGCATGCGGTCGGCGAGGGCGCCGCCGAGCACCAGGAGCAGCACGGTCGGCAGCAGGCGGGCGGCCGTGACGTAGCCGACCTCGGTGGTCGTGCCGCCGTTGCCGAGGACGGCGAAGGCGGTGGCGATGGGGGCGCCGGCATTGCCCAGGCCGCTGATCACGGTGGCGGCGGTCTGGATGCGGAAGTCGCGGCTCGCCCAGGCGAAGCGGCGGGGGCGTGGCGGTCGGGTCGGCACCTGGCGACTATCGCCGGACTTCGGACAGGTGTCCATCGGGTTTTTGCACCTGCCGGGACGGCCCGGTCGGCCGGGGCGGGAGTCGGGGGATCGGCCGGGGCGCGGGCCGGGGGATCGTCGGGGGCGAGGGTGGGGCGGGATCAGCCGAGGTGACCCTGGAGGAAGGTGACCGTGCGGCCCCAGGCGATCCGGGACTGGAGGGGGTCGTAGGTGCCGAGCGGGTTCTCGTCGTTCATGAAGGCGTGCCCGGCCGGGTAGAAGTGGATCTCGGGGCGGATGTCGGTGGCCTCGCCGATCCGGATCGCGGCCTCGTCCACGGCGGCCATCGGGATCGAGCGGTCCCACTCGCCGAAGTGGCCGAGGACGTGGGCGGTCAGGCCGCGGTAGTCGAAGTCCGGGTCGGGCGGGAGGCCGTAGAAGGGCACCGCGGCGGCCACCCGGTCACCGGCCCGGGCTGCCAGCAGCAGGGCGAAGCCGCCGCCCATGCAGAACCCGACCACCCCGACGGCGTCGCCGACCACGCCGTCCAGCGAGAGCAGGTGGTCGACCGCCCCGGAGAGGTCCTCGACGGCCCGCTCGACCGGGAGTTCGCGCTTGAGCCGGGCCGCCTCGGCGCTGTCGTGGGTGGTCGCGCCGCCGAAGAGGTCGGGGGCGAGGACGGTGAACCCCTCGGCGGCGAAGCGGTCGGCCATGCTGGCGACGTGCGAGGTGAGCCCCCACCACTCCTGCACCACCACCAGGCCCGGCCCGGCGCCCAGCGGAGGGCGGGCCAGGTACCCGTGCGCCGTGCGGCCGTTGCTCGGGAAGGTGACGTTCTGCCGGGAGCCGCCCTGGTCGGACATGGCTTCCTCTCGCTGGGTCGGGCCGCGTGCGGCGGGGATTCGGTGGGGCGGGACGGGTCAGCCCATCTCCTCCAGGGCGCGGCCCTTGGTCTCCTTGATGCAGAAGGCCACGAACGGGATGGAGAGCAGTGCGAAGAACGCGTAGATGACGTACGTCGCCGAGAGGTTCCAGTCGGCGAGGTCCGGGAAGCTGACGGTGATCGCCCAGTTGGCGATCCACTGGGCCGAGGCGGCGACGGACAGGGCGAGCGCGCGGATCCGGTTCGGGAACATCTCGCCGAGCAGGACCCAGACCACGACGCCCCAGGAGAAGGCGAAGCAGAACACGAAGACGTGCGCCGCGACCAGGGCGACGACGGCGTGGGTGTTGTCCAGCGTGGCGCTGTCGCCGGTGCCGTGCCGGTAGGAGAACGCCCAGGCGGCGGTGCCGAGCGAGGCGGCCATGCCGACCGAGCCGGCCAGCGCGAGCGGTTTGCGGCCGATCCGGTCCACCAGCACCATCGCGACCACCGTGCCGATCACGTTGACGATCGAGGTGGAGAGGCTGATCAGGAGCGAGTTGGCCTCGTTGATGCCGACCGACTGCCAGAGCAGGGAGGAGTAGTAGAAGATCACGTTGATGCCGACGAACTGCTGGAACACCGAGGCGCCGATGCCGACCCAGACGATCGGCAGCAGGCCGAAGCGGCCACCGAGCAGGTCCTTGAGCCGCGGCTTGTGGGCGGACTCCAGCACGGCGCGGATCTCGGTCACCCGGAAGTCGAGGTCGACGCCCTCGCCCTCGACCTCGACCAGCACCTTGCGGGCCTGCTCCTCGCGGTGGTCGGCGATCAGGAAGCGCGGCGACTCCGGGATGGCCAGCGCCATCAGCCCGTAGACCAGGGCCGGGATGGTCTCGACGCCGAGCATCCACTGCCAGGCCTGGATGCCGCCGAGGTGGTTGGTGGACTCGCCGCCGGCGGCCTGGTTGAGCGCCCAGTTGGCGAGCTGCGAGACGGTGATGCCGAGCACGATCGCCATCTGCTGGAAGGAGGCGAGCCGGCCTCGGTAGGCGGTGGGCGCGACCTCGGCGATGTAGGTGGGCGCGATCACGGAGGCGATGCCGATCGCGACGCCGCCGATCACGCGCCACATGGCGAGCACCTCGATGTTCGGCGGGAACATCGAGCCGATGCCGCTGGCCGCGAACAGCACGGCGGCCAGCAGCATCGTGCGCACCCGGCCCATGTGGTCGGCGAGCCGGCCGGCGATCACCGCACCGGCCGCCGAGCCCAGCAGCGCGATCGCCACCACGAAGGCGGTGGTGCCGTGGCCCACCGCGAAGTGCTTCTGGATGCCCGTCACCGCACCGTTGATCACTGCGCTGTCGTAGCCGAACAGGAAGCCGCCCATGGCGGCGGCCGCCGAGATGAACACCACGTGGCCGAGATGGGCCTCGCCGGCCGCCCGTTGGCCGTTGGCTGTGGACACGCGCGCTCCCCGGGGTGGACGGGCCTGCTCTGACGCGGAGTGGGCAGGGCTCGTGTCACATTGCAGCAGCGCCGGGGCCGCGCCGCCCGTGTTGCGGGGCCGAACGGGTGACGCGCAGTCAGCCGTCGGCGCGCGGTGCGATGGTGCCCGGCGGGGTGGCGCGCGCCGCGGCGGTGCGCGGGCCGACGCTGCGCGGCGCGGTGGTGCGCCGCTGGTGACGGCGGAGCAGCTGGACGCGGGCGGCGGCGTACTGGTCGCGGCCGCGCCCGCCGCCGTCCGCCCGCTCGGCGAGCCGGTCGGCCATCGCGTGCTGCGTCTCGGCGGGCTTCTTGTCGTCGTACTTGAACTTGGCCCGCACCTCGTTCACGGTCAGCCGGAGCCCGCGCAGCCCGGGCAGTTGCCGGGCCAGCTCGCCGTCGCCGGGCACCACCCGGACCTCCGGCGTCTCGGGCTGGAAGTGCGCCAGCTGGCGATTGAGGATCTCCGCCTTGCCGGCGGCGGACTCCACGACCTCGGCGGTGCAGTGGAAGTGCACCGAGGCGTAGTAGCTGGTCGGTGTGCCGGGGGCGCCGCGCCAGTGGCCCGGGGCGAAGGCGTAGCCGTCGGTGACCGCGAGGGTGACCTGCGGGTCGGAGCGGACGGCGGCGAGCAGCGGGTTGGGCGCGGCGAGGTGGAGCAGGATCTCGCCGCGGTCGGCGTCCAGCAGGAAGTGCGTCGGGACGAGGACCGGGCCCTCGCCCGGGCCGCCGTTGGCGGCGAGCAGGCCGAAGTCGCGGCCCTCGGCCAGCCAGGCGCGCCACTCGTCCTCGTCGCCGCGGTCCCAGGACCTGATCAGCATCGGGTGTTCCTCGTCAGCGGGGGTAGCCGCGCAGGTGCGCGGGGAGCGGGATGGTGCGGTCGTCGTGCGGAACGGGCGTGCCGTGCACGGTGGTGACCGGTATCAGGCCGGACCAGTACGGGAGGTCGACGTCCGCCGGGTCGTCGCCGGCGTCGTCGTCGCGGGTCTTGGCCGAGACCTCGTCCAGCTCCAGCCGCAGGACGGCGGTCGCGGCGAGCTCCTTCGCGTTGGCCGGGCGGACCTCGGCGGAACGGCCGGGGATCGCGTGGTCGACCAGGGCGGCCAGCGCGACGTCCAGCTCCTCGGGGTCGGTGACCTGGTGGGCGGTGCCGTGGGCGACGACCGAGCGGAAGTTCACCGAGTGGTTGAACGCGGACTTGGTCAGCACCAGCGCGTCCACCTGGGTGACGGTGACGCAGACCGGCATGCCCTGCTCGCCGGAGGCGCCGCGCATCGGACGGCTGCCGGTCGAGCCGTGGACGTAGAGCCGGCTGCCGACCCGGGCGTAGATCGTCGGCAGGACCACGGGCGCGCCGTCGGCGACGAAGCCGAGGTGGCAGATGTAGGCGCTGTCGAGGATGGCGTGGATCGCCTCCTGCTCCCAGGTGGCCCGGTCCTTGTAGCGGGTGGGGGTGGTCCTGGGGGTGCGGGAGTAGGTCGGCGAGCCTTCCGTGCTGTCTGACATGACAACCT
Source organism: Kitasatospora sp. NPDC101447 (assembly GCF_044767225.1). Lineage (NCBI taxonomy): Bacteria > Bacillati > Actinomycetota > Actinomycetes > Kitasatosporales > Streptomycetaceae > Kitasatospora > Kitasatospora sp. NPDC101447. Next base: position 109,441 of record NZ_JBIWNL010000024.1, on the reverse strand, counting down.
CTATGTACTAGTGCATAATTTGGTTTGTGCTAGGAGACTATCCGCTGAAAGGGCGACGCGCCAGCGAAATCGCGGCGCACATCGAGCAGGGCGTGAGCAGCGGGCTGCTCGCCCCCGGAACCGCGCTGCCCCCGCTGCGCGACCTCGCCGCCGAACTGGGCGTCAACCCCAACACCGTCGCCGCCGCCTACCGGCTGCTGCGCGACCGCGGCGTGATCGAGACGGCCGGCCGCAAGGGCAGCCGGATCCTCCCCAGGCCCGCCCTCACCCCGCGGGACCAGATCCGCATCCCCGTCCCGCCGCACGCGCGGGACCTGTCCACCGGCAACCCCGACCCGGCGCTGCTGCCCGACCTCGGCCCCGCCCTCGCGGCCGCCGCCGAGGCCGCGCGCGCCGAACCGGTCCTGTACGGACACCCGGCCGCCGACCCGCAGCTGCTCGCGCTCGCCCGCGCCTCCTTCGAGGCCGACGGCCTGCCCGGCGGCCCGATCGCCGTCGCCTCCGGCTCGCTCGACACCATCGAGCGCATCCTCGGCGCCCGGCTGCGCCCCGGCGACGCAGTGGCCGTCGAGGACCCGGGCTGGGGGAGCCTGTTCGACCTGCTGCCCGCGATGGGCCTGAAGCACCTGCCCGTCCGGCTGGACGACGAAGGGCCGCTGCCCGACGCGCTCGCGGCGGCGCTGGCCGAGGGCGCCCGGGCGGTGGTGGTCACCAGCCGGGCGCAGAACCCGACCGGCGCGGCGCTCACCGCCCGCCGGGCCGAGGAGCTGAGGGCCGTCCTGGCCGAGCACCCCGGAGTGCTGCTGATCGAGGACGACCACGGGCACGGCATGGTCGACCAGCCGTACCACCCGCTGGCCGGCGCCGGCTCGCGGCACTGGGCGGTGGTCCGCTCGGCGGCCAAGGCGTACGGTCCGGACCTGCGGGTGTCGGTGGCGGTCGGCGACGCGGAGACGGTCGGACGGGTCGTCGGGCGGCTGCGGCTGGGCGCCGGCTGGGTCAGCCACCTGCTGCAGCGCACCGTGGCCGAACTGTGGCGCACCGACGCCGCGCCGGTCGCGCACGTGGCCGCCACCTACCGGGCCCGGCGGGACGCGCTGCTGGACGAGCTGGCGGCGCGCGGGATCGAGGCGCACGGGCAGAGCGGGCTGAACGTCTGGGTGCCGGTGCCGGACGAGACCTCGGCGCTGGCGGCGCTGGTGCAGCGCGGATGGGTCGCGGCGCCCGGCGCGCGGTACCGGATCCAGTCGCCGCCCGGGCTGCGCTTCACGACGGCCCGGCTGGAAGCGGCGCAGGCCAGGGGTCTGGCGGAGGACCTGGCGGCGGTGCTGGGGACGGGCGGGGGCGGCTCGCGGCTGGTGTGACCGTCGGCGTGGTGCGGAGGGCGGTCGGAGGGGTCGTCGGGGGGTCGTCGGAGGGGCGGTTCGTGGGACGGGCGGGGTGGGTGTGGCGGGTGTGAATCGCGGGCGGCATCCGGGCGTCGTTGCTGGTCTGGTCTGAACCCGCCGGTAACAAAAGCGGAAACCTGCTGCAGATACCTAGCGGTAACGGGAGAGGGCATGTCATCTTCATCGCGCCACCGGCCGGCGGCCCACCCTCACTTACGCGTCTTCCCGTTCCCCATGCCACGGGGAGACCGAGCCGCAGGAGTTCCGCAGTGCCCGATATCCGTTCGAGCATCACCCGCAGCACGCCTCGACTCGGCCGACGGCTGCTCACCGCAGCCCTCGCCCTCCCGCTCGCCGTCGCAGGCCTGGCCGTCGCCGCACCGGCCTACGCCGCCCCGTCCGCCCTGACCGCCGTACCGTCCGGGCCCACCGCCAGCGTCACGCTCGGCGACAGCTACATCTCCGGCGAGGCCGGTCGCTGGAAGGGCAACTCCGCCGGCACCAGCGGCAGCCGCAACGGCTCCGACCGTGCCTGGACCGGCAGTTCGTACGACCCCTCGCGGGTCTACGGCGCCACGGCGTCCAGCGGCTGCGACCGTTCCGACGTCGCCGAGGTGCTCAGCGCCTCGACCGGCGCCCAGAACGAGATCAACCTGGCCTGTTCCGGCGCCGTCACCGACAACGTCTTCCGCGCCTCCAACGGCGGCCAGTCGTACAAGGGCGAGGCCCCGCAGGCCGACCAACTCGCCACCGTGGCACGGCAGAACAACGTCAAGCTGATCACCCTGTCGATCGGCGGCAACGACCTGGGCTTCGCGGACGTCATCTCCAGCTGCGTCCAGGACTACCTGATCTGGTACTCGTACTGCCACGACTCCGCGCAGTCCCAGATCGACGACAAGATGCCCACCGCGATGGCCGGCGTCGGCAAGGCGATCGACGAGATCCGTGCCGTGATGGCCGGCGCGGGCTACGCGCAGTCGGACTACCGGCTGGTGCTGCAGTCCTACCCGTCGCCGATCCCGCGCAGCGCCGAGATGCGGTACCCGGAGAGCGGATGGACCCGCTCCAACACCGGTGGCTGCCCGTTCTGGGACGGGGACGCCGACTGGGCCCGCGACTCGATGGTGCCGCAGATCTCCCAGGCGCTGGCGGGCGTCGCCGCGTCCAAGGGCGCGCAGTTCCTGGACCTGTCGGACATGCTGCAGGGCCGCGAGGTCTGCTCGACGGCCACCAAGCAGCCGACCGCGAGCTCCGGCCCGTCCGCGACCACCAGCGAGTGGGCGCGCTTCCTGGACGGCGGGCTCAACTCCACGCAGGGCGCGCTGCAGGAGTCGATGCACCCCAACTACTACGGCCAGCAGGCGGTCGGGCGCTGCCTGACGCTGCTGTGGGGCCGTCCGAGCGGTGACTACTCGTGCCACAACACGGCCGGGCAGGACGCGAGCGGGATGTACCTGACCGCGCGCTGACCGCAGCACGCCGACCGCAGCACGCCGACAACGCGCTGACCGCACGCCGACCGCGTGCCGACCGACCGCACCGCTCCGGTGCCCCCGCGGACCTGACCGCGGGGGCACCGGCGTCGGCTCGCTCAGCCCTTGGCGAGCAAGGACTGGGCGTGGGCGCGCACCTGATCCTTCGTCAGATAGGCGTCGGTGTACTCGAAGTCGCGCAGCCGGGCAGGCTGGCGGGCCAGGAATCCGGTGCGGACGAAGTCGTCCCCGGCGGTCGCGTTGAGCAGCCAGTTGGCACCCACCCGGAACTTGGCCACATTGGTGCGCATCGCCATCAAGTGGTAACCGCGCGCCACCAGTTGGGCCGGTACGCCGCGCAGCTCCACCCCGAGGGGCTTGGAGACCGCGTCCTTGCCGCCGAGGTCCACCACCAGGCCCAAGTCCTTGTGGTAGTAAGGCTCCAGGGGCTGGTTGCGGAGCGAGGCGATCACGTTGTTCGCCACCACGCGGCCCTGGCGGGCGGAGTGCTGGGCGGTCGGCGGGCAGACCGCGCCGTCGCCCTTCGCGAGGTCGGGAACGGCGGCGGCGTCGCCGAGCGCGAACACGCCCTCGAACTGCGGCACCCGCATCTCCGCCGTCACCGCCAGCCGTCCGCGGACGGTCTCGGCGTCCAGGGTGCCGATCAGCGGGCTCGCGGCCACGCCGGCGGTCCAGATCAGCGTCCGGCAGGGGAGCACCCGTCCGTCGGTGAACTTGACCGACTCGGCGCCGACCTCGGCCACCGACACACCCAGTGACACCTCGATGCCGCGCGCCCGCAGCACCTCCAGGGCGGCCTCGCCGAGCGGGTCGCCGAGCTCGGGCATCAGCTTCGGGGCGATGTCGATCAGGTGCCACTTGATCTGCCGGGCGTCCAGCCGCGGGTAGCGGTGCGAGGCCGCGGTGGTGAGACGCTGCAGGCAGGCGGCCGTCTCGGTGCCCGCGTAGCCGCCGCCGACGACCACGAACTGCAGCCGGGACTCGCGCTCCCGCTGGTCCAGCGACGTCGAGGCGAGGTCGAGTTGGGCGATCACGTGGTCGCGGACGTAGGCCGCCTCGGCGAGCGTCTTCATGCCGCGGGCGTAGTCGGTCAGGCCGGGGATGTCGAAGGTGCGGGTGACGCTGCCCGGAGCGAGCACCAGGATGTCGTACCGCTGCGCGATCACCTCGTCGGTGATCTTGCGGACGACGCACACCTTGGAAGCCGGGTCCACGCCGATGGCGCCGCCGGGGACGATGTGGGTGCGGCGCAGCGAACGGCGCAGGGAGACGGCCACGGACTGCGGGGTGAGGACGCCGGCGGCGACATGGGGGAGGAGGGGGAGGTAGAGCTGGTAGCTGAACGGCGTGACCAGCGAGATCTCGGCCTCCGACGGTGACAGCTTGTGTTCGAGACGGCGGGCGCACTCCAGGCCGGCGAAGCCACCGCCCACGATCAGGATCCGAGGTCGTTCCATCGCTCATCCCTTTGCCGTGAAGGTCCCCGTTACTGTCCGCCACACTCGCACGGAGCAGCGGGGGCTGCCACTGGGGTGGGGTGGATGGGGGAGACGGGGTGGGAGGGGCCGTCCGTGCAGCTGGGGGCGGCGGGTGTGCGGGTGGTGGCACCGATAGGGTGGGAGGCGTGCTACCCGAGGTGACGGCGATCCGGTACGTGACGCCACTGCGAGAAGGCGGCTCGATGCCGGGCCTGGTCGAGGCCGATGATCGGCGGCTCTACGCGCTGAAATGGGTCGGTGCGGCGCAGGGGCGCAAGGCGCTGGTCGCGGAGGTGCTGGCCGGGGAGCTGGGGCGGCGGCTGGGGCTGCCGGTGCCGGAGCTGGTGACCGTCGACCTGGACCCGGTGCTCGCACGCAGTGAGCCGGACCACCAGATCCAGGACCAGATGCGGGCCAGCGGCGGGACCAACCTCGGGATGGCCTTCGTCAGCGGTGCGCTCAACTTCGATCCGCTCTGCTTCGAGGTGGATCCGGAACTCGCGGGGCAGGTGCTCTGGTTCGACGCGCTGATCGGCAATGTGGACCGGTCCTGGCGCAACCCCAACCTGCTGGTGGCGACCGGCGGGCTGCGGCTGATCGACCACGGTGCGACCCTGATCTTCCACCACAACTGGCCCGGCGCCGCCGCCTGGGTGCGCCGCCCGTACGACGCGTCCGACCATGCGCTGCTGGGCGCCCGGCCGGACCTGGAGGCGGCGGACAAGGCGCTCGCCCCGCTCGCGGAGGCGGCGATCGAGGCGGCCGTCGCGGAGATCCCCGAGATCTGGCTGACGGACGAGTTCGGCTTCGACTCGCCCGACGAGGTGCGCGCCGCGTACCGTGCCCAGCTGACCGAGCGACTGGCCGGTCCGCGTGACTGGCTCCCGGAGGTGCCCGCATGACCGGGTCGTCGACGTCCGCGCTGCCGGCCATCGTCGAGCTGCACGACTACGAGTACGCCGTGATCCGCGCGGTGCCGCGGGTGGAGCGGGGCGAGTGCGTGAACGTGGGGGTGCTGCTGTACTGCCGGCAGAGTTCGCACCTGGCCGCGCGCACCCACCTGGACCAGGCGCGGCTGCTGGCGCTGGACCCGGTCGCGGACGTGCAGGGCGTGCGGCGGGCGCTGCACGGGATCGAGGCGGTCTGCCTGGGCGGGCCGCAGGCCGGTCCGGCCGCGGGGGACAGCCCGGGGCAGCGGTTCCGCTGGCTGACCGCGCCGCGCAGTGCGATCGTCCAGCCGGGGCCGGTGCACACGGGGCTGACCGCGAACCCGGACGCGGAGCTGCGGCGGCTGTTCGACCAGCTGGTGCTCTGAGCGGCGCTGCTGCGCGCCTGCCCGCCTGCCCGGCGGACGGGGCCGGCCTGCCCGACGGGCCGGACCGGGGGCGGACGGGCAGGACCGGGGGCGGACGGGCGGCGGCGTGAGCAGGCTCGCGGACGGTTGCCCTGGTCAAAGCTTGAGTTGCTGAAGCACCTGGTCGTACCCTGACCCCATGGGTTCGACAGCGACGACGACCGTACCGACCAACGCCGAGCTGATGGAGGTGTTGGCCGCCGTCGGTGCCGCCTACTTCCAGGACTTCGCGGCGGCCGCGGCCCGGCACGGGCTCTCCTCCTCGCAGGCCAAGGCACTGGGCGCGGTGCAGGAGCCGGTGCCGATGCGCGCGCTGGCCGGGCGGCTGGGCTGCGACGCGTCGAACGTCACCGGGATCGTTGACCGGCTGGAGTCGCTGGGCCTGGCCAACCGGGCGGCGGCGGCCGGTGACCGCCGGGTGAAGATCGTGGTGATCACGGACGAGGGCCGGGAGATCCTGGCCCGTATCCGCGGCGAGATGGCCCGCACCCACCAGGCCTTCCAGGAGATGACCGACGAGCAGCGGATCGCCCTGCACTCGATCTGCTCGCAGGTTCTGCCGGTGCTGGCCGGCCGGACGGGCGGCGCGCAGTAGGTCCCGCGCCGCCCGTGCCGCCGGCGCCGCCGTGCCGCCGGCGCCGCCGTGCCGCCGGCGCCGCCGTGCCGCCGGCGCCGGGTGGACCCGCCGTCGTCAGAGCAGTGCCGCGAGTTCCGGCGGCAGGGGCCGGTGGTGGAGCAGGGTGAGCGTGCGGGTGGCCCGGGTGAGGGCGACGTAGCGGTCGCGCGGGCGGAGTGCGGCCGGCTCGACCACGACGACCGCGTCGAACTCCAGCCCCTTGGCGGCCGCGACGGTCAGCGCGCCCAGCTCCGCGGCCAGGTCGTCCGGGGCGATCACGCCCAGGGTGCCCGGCGTTCCGGGGAGCCGGGCGAGCGCGGTGGCGAAGTCGGCGTCCGGGACGGGGACCGCGCGCGGGCGCTCGGTGCCGGGGCGGATGGACTCGGGCGGCTGCCGGTCGGGCGCCACGGTGCGCAGGACGGCTGCGGCGAGCGCCATGATCGGCTCCGGCGTACGGTAGTTGACGGTCAGGCGTTCCTCGCGCCAGCGGCCGGGCAGGTGCGGGTCGAGCATCTCGGCCCAACTGCGGGCCCCCGCCGGGGAGCCGGTCTGGGCGAGGTCGCCGACGATGGTGAGCGAGCCGGCCGGGACGCGGCGCAGGACGGCGCGCCAGGCCATCGCGGACAGCTCCTGCGCCTCGTCGACGACGACGTGGCCGTACGCCCAGGTGCGGTCGTCGGCCGCGCGTTCGGCGGTCGAGCGCTGGGGGCCGTCGTCCCGGAAGCGTTCGGCCAGGGCGGCGGAGTCCAGCAGGACGTCGTCGGTCTGCCCGGTGATGGTCAACACGCCTTGGGCGAAGGAGAGTTCGTCGGCATCGTTGTCCGTCTGCCGGTCGGTGGTCGCGGACGGCCGCTCCTCGCCGAGGAGTTCGGCGGCCTCGTCCAGCAGCGGGACGTCCTCGGCGGTCCAGGGGCAGCCGGGCGGGCGGAGCAGGGCGGCGGCGTGCTCGGGGGCCGCTTCGGTGAGCAACTCGCCGTCGGTGAGCAGTCGTTCGACCAGCCCTTGGGGGGTGAGCAGGGGCCAGAGCGGGTCGAGGGCGGCGCGGACGTCCGCCCGGGCCCACAGCTCGCGCGGGGCGTAGTGGGCCTCCTCCGCGTCGTACGGGCGGCCGAGGGAGAGCGCCTGGGCGATGGCGAGGGCGTCGAGCAGGGTGCGCAGGTAGAAGGCGCGGGCCCGGTTGTGCGGCACGCGCAGGCCGCGGGCGGCGTCCCGGGCCTGGGCGCAGGCCCGGGCGGAGACGGTCAGTCCCTCACCGAGGTCGAGGCCCTCGGCGGGCGCCGACTGGTGCGCCGCGAGGGCGCGGCGGAGGACCCCGGCCATCCAGGGGCCGCCCTTGGCGACCGCCGTGGCGGGGGCGTCGGTGCCGGCGGCGGTGACACCGGGGTAGAGCTCGCCGACGGTGCGCAGCACCACCTCGGTCTCGCCGAGGGCGGGCAGCACCTCGTCGATGTACCGCAGGAACCCGGGGTTGGGGCCGATCAGCAGGACGCCGCGGCGCTCCAGCGCGGCGCGGTGGGTGAACAGCAGGTAGGCGGCGCGGTGCAGGGCGGCGAGGGTCTTGCCGGTGCCGGGGCCGCCCTGCACGACCAGGGCGCCGCGCAGCGGGGAGCGGATCACCCGGTCCTGCTCGGCCTGGATGGTGGCGACGGCGCTGCCCATCCGGCCGGTGCGTTCCCGGTCGAGGGCGGCGAGCAGGGCGGCCTCGCCGACCAGACCGCGGCGGCCGGAGTCGTCGAGCCCGGCGAGGTCGAGCGCCTCGTCGTCCAGACCGGTGAGGGTACGGCCGCGGGTGTGCAGGTGGCGGCGGCGGACGACGGTGCCGGGGTCGGCGGGGGTCGCGGTGTAGAACGGGCGGGCGGCCGGGGTGCGCCAGTCGAGCAGCAGCGGTTCGTACGCGTCGTCGGTCAGGCCGGTGCGGCCGATGTAGCGGATGGTGCCGTCGCGCTCGTCGAGGCGGCCGAAGCAGAGCCCGCGTTCGACGGCGTCGAGCCGGGCGGCGTGGCGGGTGGCCTCGCGGGCGCGGACCTCGCGCTCCAGCCGGGCCTGGTGGGTGCCGCCGGGGGCGGCTGCGTCGTGGGCCCCGGCGGCGGTGCGGCGGGCGCGTTCGCGGACGGTGTCCAGCCGGTCGTAGAGCCGGGTGAGACGGTGCTGTTCGGTGCGCAGGGCCTCGGCGAGGACACCGCTGGAGTCTCGGGCGGTCGGTGGAAGTCCGTTCATCGATGTGGTATCCTTGCGGTGAGAAGGTTGTGGTGCGTCACCTGAAGGGTGCTCAATTGACCCAGCCTACCCCATCCGCCGACGTCCGGCGTGACCTCGGCTGTTACTCTTGCGAAGCGTGAGCGCGAAGCCCCAGATCCCCAATGTCCTGGCCTCCCGGTACGCCTCGGCGACCCTGGCCCAGCTGTGGTCCCCCGAGCACAAGGTGGTCCTTGAGCGCCACCTGTGGCTGGCCGTCCTGAAGGCCCAGCAGGACCTCGGTGTCGAGGTGCCGGCGAACGCCGTCGCCGACTACGAGCGGGTGATCGACCAGGTCGACCTCGGCTCGATCGCCGCCCGTGAGCGGATCACCCGCCACGACGTGAAGGCCCGGATCGAGGAGTTCAGCGAGCTCGCCGGCCACGAGCAGATCCACAAGGGCATGACCTCGCGGGATCTGACCGAGAACGTCGAGCAGCTGCAGATCCGCCAGTCGCTGGAGCACGTGCGCGACCGCACGGTGGCCGTGCTGGTCCGCCTGGCCAAGCTGGCCGCCCAGCACTCCGAGCTGGTCATGGCCGGCCGCTCGCACAACGTGGCCGCGCAGGCCACCACCCTGGGCAAGCGCTTCGCGTCGATCACCGACGAGCTGCTGGTCGCCTTCCGCCGTCTGGAGGAGCTGATCGCCCGCTACCCGCTGCGCGGGATCAAGGGCCCGGTCGGCACCGCCCAGGACATGCTGGACCTGCTCGGCGGGGACACCGAGAAGCTCGCCGAGCTGGAGCGCCGGGTCGCCGGGCACCTCGGCTTCGACAACGTGCTGACCAGCGTCGGCCAGGTCTACCCGCGCTCGCTGGACTTCGAGGTGCTCACCGCCCTCGTCCAGCTGTCCGCCGCGCCGTCCAGCCTGGCCAAGACCATCCGCCTGATGGCCGGCCACGAGCTCGTCACGGAGGGCTTCAAGGAGGGCCAGGTCGGCTCCTCGGCGATGCCGCACAAGATGAACACCCGCTCCTGCGAGCGCGTCAACGGCCTGGCCGTCATCCTGCGCGGCTACGCCTCGATGACCGGCGAGCTGGCCGGCGACCAGTGGAACGAGGGCGACGTCTCCTGCTCGGTGGTGCGCCGGGTCGCGCTGCCGGACGCCTTCTTCGCCTTCGACGGCCTGCTGGAGACCTTCCTGACCGTTCTCGACGAGTTCGGCGCCTTCCCCGCCGTGATCGAGACCGAGCTGGACCGCTACCTGCCGTTCCTCGCCACCACCAAGGTGCTGATGGGCGCGGTGCGCGCGGGCGTCGGCCGGGAGACCGGGCACGAGGTCATCAAGGAGCACGCCGTCGCCTCGGCACTGGCGATGCGCGCGGGCGCCCGGGAGAACGAGCTGCTGGACCGCCTGGCCGCCGACGAGCGGATCCCGCTGGACCGCGCCGCGCTGGACGCGCTGCTGGCCGACAAGCTCTCCTTCACCGGTGCGGCCGGCGCCCAGGTCGCCGAGGTGGTCCGCCTGGTGGAGGCCGTCGCGGCCGCCTACCCGGAGGCCGCCAAGTACGCGCCGGGTGACATCCTCTGAGGTCGATGTCCCGTGACGTCCCGGTGAGGTGACGTCGCGTCAGCTCTCGGGCGTGGGCCCCGCCGCCGGACCGGTGGCGGGGCCCTCGCGCGTGTGGACGTGGCCCGGGTCGAAGGGCGGGGTGGTGGTGCCGCAGGGCCAGTCGCAGTTCGGCTCGGCGACCGGCTTCTCCTCGGGCGCCAGCACGTTGCCCCGGATGGTGGCGAAGGCGATCATCCCGCCGGTGGCCAGCAGGCCCGCGCAGATCAGCATCGCCGTGTGGAAGGCGGAGTCGACCTCGGAGGGCACCTGGTAGGCGTTGCCGCTCAGCCCGGCCAGGGCCGGCAGGGCGGCCACCGCGAGCAGGCCGGCCGCGCGGGCGGCGGCGTTGTTGACCCCGCTGGCGATGCCCGCGTGCCGGACCTCGACGGCGGCCAGCACCGTCGCCGTCAGCGGCGCCACCAGCAGGGTCATCCCGCAGCCCATCACCGTGACGGCGGGCAGCACGTCCGTCCAGTACGACGAGTCGGAGCCGATGCGGAGCATCAGCAGCACCCCGGCGGCGCAGATCAGGGGGCCGACGGTGAGCGGGATCCGCGGGCCGATCCGCTTGCCGAGCCGGCCGGCGCGCGCCGACAGCAGCAGCATCAGGATGGTGATCGGCACCAGCGCGAAGCCCGAGACCAGCGGTGAGAACCCGGCGACGATCTGCAGCTGCACCACCAGCAGGAAGAACACGCCGCTGAACGCCGCGTACACGCAGAGGGTCACCAGGTTCACGGCGGTGAACAGCCGGGAGGAGAAGAGGCCGAGCGGCAGCATCGGTTCGGGCGCGCGGCGCTCGACGGTGACGAAGGCGACGCCGAGCACCACGCCGATCACGCCGCTGACCCAGACCGCGGGGGACAGGCCCTCGCCGGCCGCGGTCAGCGCGTAGGTGATCGCGCCGAGCGCGAGCGCGGCGAGCGCCGCGCCCAGCACGTCGAAGCGGCCGGTGGCGCTCTCGTCCCGGCTCTCCGGTACGGACCGGGTGGTGACCGCGATGACGGCGGCCGCGAGCGGCAGGTTCAGCAGGAAGATCCAGCGCCAGCCGGGGCCGTCCACCAGCCAGCCGCCGAGGAAGGGGCCGACCGCGGCCGACACCCCGCCGAGGCCGGACCACAGGCCGACCGCCGCCGAGCGGTCGTCAGGGTGGAAGACGGCCTGGAGCATGGCGAGCGAGCCGGGCGTGAGCAGCGCCCCGCCGATGCCCTGGACGGCGCGGGCGGCGATCAGCACCTGGATGTTCGGCGCGGCGGCGCACGCCGCGGAGGCGACGGCGAACCAGACCACGCCGATCAGGAAGACCCGGCGTCTGCCGTACCGGTCGCCGAGCGCGCCGCCGAGCAGGATCAGGCCCGCCAGGGTGAGCAGATAGGCGTTCAGCGTCCATTGCAGGGATGCCAGGGAGGCGCCCAGGTCGGCGCCGATGCGGGGCAGGGCGACGTTCACCACGGTGCCGTCGAGCATCGCCATGCTGGATCCGAGCACCGTTGCCAGGAGTACCCAGCGACCCTGCGCGGTGCCCAGGCGCAGGGTGCCTGCTTCGGAGGTGGCCACGGCCCGATCCTGGCCCTGTGGGGCGTACGTGACAAGGCTCACCGGTGGGTGTGTTGGAGGCTGTCGGTGCGTGAGCGGACGACTGCGCAGCGCCGTCGTCGTCGGCGCAGGGTCGTGGATCAGTGGCACGGGGTGAATGGATTGTGTACAGACCGTGCCGCGGATCATTCGGAGGGTGACCGGATCCCCGGGGGTCGTTGCGGATTCAAGAGATCGACATTGCTTCACCCGAACGGATGGGTTTTAGTTCAGCGACCGCCCGGCCAGCCCGGACGGATCCACCGGGTGGAACGCCGAGTCCTGCCGCTGCCCGGGTGGTTCGAACTGAACTCTGTACGGCAGGAGCGGGGGACCCACAGGTAAGTCGCCGGACCGGAGTTCGCGCCTCAGGGCGCGGGCGTCCAGGGCCGGCTTGGGGTGAAGCCGCGCATGCGGCCGGGCAACTCCAGCCCGAACCCGACAGCTCACCTCGCAGGCGTCGGAGAGGAAACTTCCATGCCTGCTCAGGCTCGTCGTATCGCCCTGCCCCGCGCCGCCCGCATCGGCATCGCCACCGCCGTCACCGGCGCCTCCTTCGCCCTCCCGCTCGTGACCGCGATCAGCGCCCAGGCCCACACCGCCCCGGCTGCCCCGGTCGCGCAGGCCGCCCCCGCCGCTGCTGCCGCCCCCGCCCCCGCCGCCGACGCCAAGCCGGCCGCGCAGGCCGCTCCGGCCGCCGCGCACGAGAGCTACCGCGTCGTCAGCGGTGACACCCTGTCCAAGATCGCCGACGTCAAGAACGTCGACGGCGGCTGGCACGCGCTGTACGAGCAGAACCGCTCGGTCGTCGGCGCCAACCCGAACCTGATCTTCCCGGGCCAGCAGCTCACCATCGCCGGCCACGCCGTCGCGCCGTCCGCCGACGCCGCCCCGGCGAAGCCGGCCGCCCCGGCCAAGCCCGCCACGCCGGCCAAGCCGCAGGTCAAGGTCCAGGTCAAGACCGAGGCCGCGAAGCCGGCCGCCCCGGTGCAGACCCAGGTTCAGACCGCCGCTCCGGCCCCGGCCGTGACCGCCGCTCCGGTCGCCGCCACCGCCGGTTACGTCGCGCCGCTGGCCAACCCGGTCCTGGGCGAGGCCTACGGTGTCGCCGGCTCGATGTGGGCCTCCGGCCACCACACCGGCCAGGACTTCGTCTGCTCCACCGGTACCCCGCTGCGCGCCGTCGCCAACGGTGTCGTGGTCAAGGCCGGCAACGGCGGCGCCTACGGCAACGAGGTCGAGATCAAGCTCGCCGACGGCAAGTACGCGCAGTACGCGCACCTCTCGTCGATCGGCGTGAAGATCGGTCAGACCGTCACCGCCGGCCAGCAGCTCGGCCTCTCCGGCGCCACCGGCAACGTGACCGGCCCGCACCTGCACTTCGAGATCCGCACCACCCCGGAGTACGGCTCGGACATCAACCCGGTCACCTACCTGCGCGCGCACGGCGTCGCGCTCTGACCCTTCCGGGGTTTCAGGAACCACCGCTGCTGCGGAGCGAATCGATCCTCCGGGATGGTCATGTCGGGTGACCGCTCGACCGGGTGATCGCCGCACAGTGGACATGGGCGCGGGACACGCCCAGGCCGGCCCGGCTCGCGGGACACACCTCCCTCGCGAGCCGGGCCGGCCGGTGCCTTTTCCGGGGCCGGTACGGCACGGGGGTTCGCTCCGGGGTGGTCGGTTCGGCCGGACGGTGGGTCAATCCGTTCGCACGGTCTGCCTGCTGAACGCGCTGAAGGGGATCGGGAGTCAGCCGCGGTGGGCGGGCTGGCCGTACCGGGCGGCGGTCAGCAGGTCGTGCATCCGGTGGCCGAAGTCCTCGACGTCGCGGGCCGGTTCGGGGAAGACCAGGCGGACGTCGCGGTGCCCGTCGGGGTGGTCCAGGCGCAGCACCAGGCCGTGGCGGTCCAGGGCGAGCGGGCGGACGTCCGGGTTCCGGGCGAGCAGCGCCGGGTCGAGCAGGCGGGTGAGGACGTCGAGCGCGTCGGCGTGGTCGTCGGCGAAGTGGGTGAGCATCGCGGCCTCGTGGCGGGCCATCGGGTCGGGGGTGGCGTGGGCGAGGTCGGCGGCGGTGACCGCGCCGGTGCCGTACGGGGTGGCGAGGACGGCGTGGGCGACGTCCACGCGCAGGTGGACGCTGAGGCCGTCGTCGGCGAGGTGGGCCAGCCGGAGCCGGCCGGCCAGGGTGAGGCGGGCGCGGACGCGGTCGCGGACGGCGACGGGGGAGACGTCGGTGACGTCGAGGACGACGGCGAGGCCGTCGGTGGCCCGGGCGGCGGCTGCGGTGAGCGGGGCGTCCAGTGGGGCGCGCAGTCGCAGGCGGGAGCCGTGGACGGAGACCGGGGTGTCCAGGTCGTGGTGCTCGCCCAGTGCACGGACGGCGAGCGAGGAGGTCGTGCCGAGCAGGCTCAGGATCCGTTCGGCGGTGGTGGGCTCGGGGACCTCGGTGTCGCCGGGGGGCAGGCTCATGGACGGACCTCCAGTTGGTTAGGTGAGCCTAACCTAATGTTGCTGTCCGGGTGTGGCAAGCGCGCAGGGCCCGGACGCGCGGGAGGCGTCCGGGCCCTGCGGTGGGTGCGGTCGGGGACGGGAGCGTCAGACGACGACGGCCTGGGCGTCGATCTCCACCAGCATCGGCTCCTGCGGGAGCTCGACGAAGACGGTGGTGCGGCAGGGCTTCACCCCGCCGGGCTTGACGTTCTCCTCGATGAACTCGGCGTAGACCTCGTTCATCAGCGGGAAGTCGGCGCGCTTGGTGAGGTAGACGCGGAACATCACCACGTCCTCGATGGTCGCGCCGCCGGCCTCGACGACGGCCTTGACGTTCTCCAGGGTGCGCCGGGTCTGCGCCTTCACGTCACCGTGGTGGAGGTACTCGCCGGTCGCCGGGTCCTGCGGGCCCTGGCCGGAGACCTGCAGGATCGGACCCTTGCGGACGCCCTGGGAGAACGTCCAGGCCGGGGCGGGGGCGCCGTCGGTGCGGATCTCGACCTTCTCGGCGGGCCGGGTGGGCTTGGCGGCCTGGGCGGTCTCGGCGGGCTGGGGGCGCTCGGCGGGCATGGGGCTCCTTGGCGTGAAGTACGTGAAGTACGTGAAGTGCGTGAAGTGCGTCAGGTGACTGTCCGTCAGTTGTGGTCGGGGCGGCCGCAGTCGGCCGAGACGGCGCGGGCGGTGGCGAGCAGGTGCGGGAGGAGGTCCAGCACCTGCTCGTACGGGAGGACGACGTCCGGGACGGAGATGGAGGCGGCGGCGACGACCCGGCCGCTGGCGTCCCGGACGGGCGCGGCAACGCAGTTGATGAAGGACTCGTGCTCGGCGTGGTCCTGCGCCCAGCCCTGGGCGGCGACCTTCTCCAGCTCCGCGAGCAGCGCCTCGGGCGTGGTGAGGGTGCGTTCGGTGTGCGGGGTGAAGTCGATCCCGGCCACCACCCGGCGCCGCTCGGGCAGCGGGAGGTCGGCCAGCAGAACCTTGGAGACGGCGGCGCTGTGCAGCGCGGCGCGCAGGCCGATGCGGGAGTACATCCGGACCGGGTGACGCGAGTCGAACTTGTCGATGTAGACCACCTCGCCGCCCTCGTACGCGGCCAGGTGCACGGTCTGGCCGGTGGCGGCGTTCAGCTCGGCCAGGTGCGGGGCGGCGATCCGGCGGATGCCGCGCTGCTCCAGGGCCAGGCCGGAGAGGGCGAAGAGGCCCGCGCCCAGGTGGTAGCGGTAGGCCGCGTCGCGATAGACGAATCGTTCCTCTTCGAGGCTCTGGAGCAGCCGGAGAACGGTCGTCTTGTGGACGCCGAGCACCTCGGCGAGCTGGTCGAGGGAACGTTCGCCCTCGCCGAGCTGGGCGAGGATGCGCAGGGCGCGGGTGACGGTCTGGCTCATCGTGCTCCGCTTCGAGGGCCGGGGTTGCTGCTCATTGTGCCCGGGTGCGGTCGGCGGGCGGGACGTGGTCGGCGAGGCCGGTGGGGTCGGCCGGATCGGTGGGGCCGGCCGGGCCGGCGAGGTGCGTGCGGCCGGCGGGCAGGGCGGGGCCGGTGATGCCGCCCGCGGTGACCCGGGTGGCGGCCCAGTCCGCGGGCGAGGCGTCGAGCAGCGCCGCCACCACGGCGGCGGGCGGCGGCGTGGCCTGGTCGCCGTGGGCGGTCAGGGCGCAGGCGGCGCTCAGGTGACCGAGCCGCAGGCGGCGGCGCCGGTCCAGGCCCCGGACGGTGCCGGCCAGGTAACCGGCCGCGAAGGCGTCGCCCGCGCCGGTGGCCTCGACCACCTCGACGGCGAGAGCCGGTTCGGTGACCGCCGTGCCGTCGCGCCCCAGGGCGGTGACGTGCCGGGCGGAGTCCTTGACGACGACGGTCGCGGGGGACGGGAAGCGACGGCGCAGCGCGGCCGGGTCGCCGGTGCCGAACGCGGCCTGCGCCTCGTCCGCGCCGAGCAGCAGCAGGTCGGCGGCGTCCAGCAGTGGGGGCAGCACGGCCGGGTCGCGGTCCCGCCACAGCGAGGGGCGCCAGTTGAGGTCGAAGCTGACCAGCCCCCGGCCCCCGCCCGGCCGGGCCCCCGTGGTGTGGCGGCGCTCGACGACGAGGGCGCGCAGCAGGGCGAGGCAGTCGTCGGAGAGCGCGGCGGTGATGCCGGACAGGTGCAGCAGTCGGGCGTCGGCCAGCAGCCGGGCGGCGTCCGGGTCGGCGAGCAGTGCGGGGGACAGTGCGGTGGCCGCGGAACCGCGCCGATGGTAGTGCAGCCGGCTGCGCCCGGGGCCGAGGTCGTGGTCGTGGCCGGTGGAGCCGCCGACCTCCTTGAGGTAGAGGCCGGTCGGGCGGTGCGGGTCGACCGCGACCGCCGAGACGTCCACGCCGCGGGCGGCGAGCTCGGCCAGCAGTCGTCGGCCGAAGCCGTCGGCTCCGACCCGGCTGATCCAGGCGGTCGGCACGCCGAGTGCGGCCAGCACGCCGGCCGTGTTGGACTCGGCGCCGCCGACGGAGAGCCGGAAGGTCTCCACCGACTCCAGCGGGCCGGGGTGGTCCGGGAGCAGGACGGCCATCGACTCGCCCACGCACACGGCCGTCGGAGGAGGGCCCGGGCGGGCCGGGCCCGGGGTGTCCTGTCGCGGCATGTGCGGGGCTCCTCGTCTGTGGCCGTTGCGTCGAGAGCGGGCCCACTCCGTCGATCGACCGTCCGCCTGGTCGGGTGCGGGCCTGGTCCGTTGAGCGTGAGTCAGTTCCGTTGACCGTGATCCGGCGCCGATGCTAGAACCGTGCTGCCAGCATGCGCAACCCTCGTTGCACATGTTGCAATCTGGCGGATGGAGGAGGAGCGTGCAGCAGACCTTCGCAAGCAGCGGCACCGGGCCGGGCATCGCCCGCGACGCGGTGGCGGCGCTGGCCGACGAGCCGCTGGACCGGCGGTTCAAGGCCGCTCCGCCGGACTCCCACCCGGACCGGCGGCCGGGAGCCGCCACCCGGGGCCGCACCGTGCGGGAGTGGCTGGCCGGCGGCCCGACCCTCTCCTCGTTCGGCACCCCGCTGCTCACCCTCGACGGCGCCGCACTCGCGCACAACGTCCGCACCATGGCCGACTGGTGCGCCAAGGCGGGCGTCGCGCTCGCCCCGCACGGCAAGACCACCATGGCCCCCGCCCTGTGGCAGGCGCAGCTCGACGCCGGGGCCCACGGCATCACCCTCGCCAACCTGCCCCAGGTGCGGGTCGCCCGGGCCTTCGGGGTGCAGCGGATCCTGCTCGCCAACACCCTGCTCGACCCGGCCGGACTGGCCTGGCTCGCCGACGAACTGGCCGCCGACCCGGACTTCGCCTTCCTCTCCTGGGTCGACTCCGCCGAGAGCGTGCGGCTGATGGACGCGGCCCTGCGCGCCGCCGGGGCCGAGCGGAAGGTCGAGGTGCTGGTCGAACTCGGCGGCCCCGGCGGGCGCACCGGCGCCCGCGGCGAGGACGCCGCCGTCGAGGTCGCCGCCGCCGTGCTGCGCGCCCCCACCCTGCGCCTCGCCGGCGTCGGCGGGTACGAGGGCGCGCTCGCGCACGACGCCTCGGCCGCCGGACTGGCCACCGTCCGCGGCTACCTCCGGGCCCTGGCCGGGCTCCACGGCCGGCTCGCGCGCGCCTACCCGGACGACGCGCCACCGGTGGTCACGGCCGGCGGCAGCGCCTACTTCGACCTGGTGGCCGAGGAGACGACCGGCCTGCCGGACGCCCTGGTCGTCCTGCGCTCGGGCGCGTACGTCGCCCACGACGACGGCTTCTACCGCGGCGTCTCACCGCTCGCCCGGGCCGACGGCGTGGCGCCGTTCCGCAGCGCGCTGCACGGCTGGGCCCGGGTGGTCTCCCGGCCCGAACCGCAACTCGCCCTGCTGGACGCCGGAAAGCGCGACCTGCCCTTCGACGAGGGCCTGCCCGAGCCGCAACGGGTGCGCGGCGGAGCCGAGTTGACCGGAACGGCGGCCCGGATCGGCGCGCTCAACGACCAGCACGCCTTCCTGCGGGACGCGGGCGACCTCGCGCCGATCGGCGCGGTGCTGCGCCTGGGCGTGTCGCACCCGTGCACCGCCTTCGACAAGTGGACGGCGATCCCCGTGCTGGACTCCGCGGACGCGGCCGAGCCGAAGGTCACCGGCCTGGTCAGGACGTTCTTCTGATGGCCGGGGAGAGAGCGGCAGGGGCGGTCGGGAAGAGCGCGACGAGCAGTGTGAGGACGGCGAACGGTGTGATGACGGCGAGCGCGAGGACGGCGAACCGGGTGAACCCGGCGGGCCCGACCGTCTTCCGGGGCGCCACCGTCGTGGACGGCACCGGTGCGGACCGCTACCGCG
This sequence comes from Kitasatospora sp. NPDC101447, assembly GCF_044767225.1. Classification (NCBI taxonomy): domain Bacteria; kingdom Bacillati; phylum Actinomycetota; class Actinomycetes; order Kitasatosporales; family Streptomycetaceae; genus Kitasatospora; species Kitasatospora sp. NPDC101447. Next base: position 90,936 of record NZ_JBIWNL010000024.1, on the reverse strand, counting down.
CGGACGTACGGATCGCCGACGGCCTGATCACCGACGTCGGCGACCGCCTCGACGCGCCCGAGGTGGTGGACGCCGACGGGCTGGTCCTGACCCCCGGCTTCATCGACATGCACGCCCACTCCGACCTCGCCCTGCTGCTCGAACCCGAGCACCCGGCCAAGGTCACCCAGGGCGTCACCTGCGAGGTCCTCGGCCAGGACGGCCTGTCCTACGCCCCGGTGGACGACACCACACTGCCCGCGCTGCGCCGTCAACTCGCGGGCTGGAACGGCGATCCGGCCGACCTCGACTGGGACTGGCGCGACGTCGCCGGCTACCTCGACCGGATCGACCGGACCGGCGTCGCCGTCAATACCTGCTACCTCGTCCCGCACGGCACGCTGCGCACCCTCGTCATGGGCTGGGCCGACCGGCCGCCCAACCCGGCCGAACTCGACCGGATGCGCCAGGTGTTGGCGAAGAGCCTGCTGGACGGCGCGGTCGGCATGTCCAGCGGCCTCAGCTACACCCCCGGCTCGTACGCGGACACCGCCGAACTGGTCGAGCTGTGCACCATCGTCGCGGCCTACGGGGGCTTCCACGCTCCGCACCAACGCTCTTACGGTGAGGGAGCGTTGGAGGGCTACGCGGAGATGGTGGAGATCTCCCGGCGGAGCGGCTGCGGGCTGCACCTGACCCACGCCACGATGAACTTCGGCGTCAACCGGGGCAGGGCCGGCGAGCTGCTGGAGCTGGTCGACCGGGCGCTCGCCGACGGCGTCGACCTCACCCTGGACAGCTACCCCTACCTCCCCGGCTCCACCACCCTCGCGGCCCTGCTGCCGAGTTGGGCCACCGAGGGCGGACCGGAGGCGACACTGGCCAGACTGACCGACCCGGCGCAGTGCGCCCGGATCCGGTACGAGGTGGAGGAGAAGGGCAGCGACGGCTGCCACGGCGTGGTCACCGACTGGGCGACGATCCAGGTCTCCGGCGTCCGGTCGGCGGAGCTGGCCCCGGCCGTCGGCCGGACCGTCGCCGAGATCGCCGACGAGGAGCGACGCACCGGCACCGAGGTGTTCCTCGACCTGCTGCGCCGGGACGAGTTGGCCACCACGATCCTCCAGCACGTCGGGCACGAGGAGAACGTCCGGGCGATCATGCGCCACCGGGTACACACCGTCGGCAGTGACGGACTGCTGGTCGGCGCCCGGCCGCACCCGCGGGCCTGGGGCACCTTCCCGCGCTACCTCGGCCACTACAGCCGGGAGTCGGGCGTGCTGACGCTGGAGGAGGCGGTCGCCCGGATGACCGGCCGGCCCGCCGCCCGGCTGGGCCTGCACCGGCGTGGCCGGATCGCCCCCGGCCACCACGCCGACCTGGTGCTCCTCGACCCCGAACGGGTCCGGGACACCGCGACCTTCGAGCACCCCCGGCGGCCCGCCGAGGGCATCGAGGCCGTGTACGTCAACGGCACCGCCGTCGTCCGGCAGGGTCGCACCACCGGCGCCCGCCCCGGGCGCGCCCTGCGCCGCACCGACCGAGGAACCCGAGCCGCATGACACCCCTCGCCTCCCTGCAGACCGACCGGGTGATCGCGGTGGTCCGCGCACCGAGCATCCCGGACGCTCCAGCGCTGTGCGCCGCACTCGCCGCCGGGGGCATCCGGTGGACCGAGTTCACCTACACCACACCGGATGTGACGAGCCATCTGCGGCACGCCGCGCAGGCCGGGCACCGGGTCGGCGTCGGCACCGTGCTGACCGCCGAGCAGGCCGAGCGCGGGGTCGCGGCCGGCGCCTCCTTCCTGGTCACGCCCGGCTGCCGGCCCGAGGTCGCGGCGGCGGCGAAGGGCGCCGGGGTGCCGGTGGTGCTCGGGGCGCTCACCCCGACCGAGGTGGCCCGCGCGGTGGACCTGGGTGCCGCCGCCGTCAAGATCTTCCCGGCCCGGGCGTTCGGGCCCGGCTACTTCAGGGACCTCCGCGGCCCGTACCCGGGCGTGCCGCTGGTGGCCTCCGGCGGGGTGAACGCGGGCAACGCCGCCGAGTTCCTGGGGCAGGGCGCGCTCGCGGTCTGCGCGGGGACGGACGTGGTGCCGCCGGAGGCGGTCGCGGCGGGGGACTGGGCGGAGATCACCCGGCGGGCCCGGGCGTTCACGGAAGCGTGCGGCAAGGCGTAGCGGCGCCGTGCCGCGACGCGCGGCGGTACACCGCGGCGGAGGGGCGCGGAGGGACGCCGGGAGGTGTGCCGGGAGTGGGCCGCGACGCGCGGCGGAGACACGCCGGGAGGCGCGGGGGCCGGGAGCGGCGGTGGCGGGGCGAGGCGGACTGTCGGGACGGCCGGGAACGGACGAGAATCGGTGGCACCCGGTTCGGCCCCCGGCCGAGTCCGGCCCGGCTCAGCCCCGCCCGGTGCACCCCGGGCCCCGGACCCGGTAGGAGGAACCCACCCATGACCTCGACCCGCCCCGGCCCCGACTGGCTCGCCGACGCCGTCCTCTACCAGATCTACCCGCAGACCTTCGCCGACTCCGACGGCGACGGCATCGGCGACTTCGCCGGCATCGCGGAGCACCTCGACCACCTCGCCTGGCTCGGCGTCGACACCGTCTGGCTCAACCCCTGCTTCGCCTCGCCGTTCCGCGACGCCGGCTACGACATCACCGACTACCTCGCCCCGGCCCCGCGCTACGGCAGCACCGAGGACCTGGTCGGGCTGGTCGAGGCCGCCCGCCGCCGCGGCATCAGGATCCTGCTGGACCTGGTCGCCGGGCACACCTCCGACCGCCACCCCTGGTTCCTGGCCGCCGCCGAGGACGCGTCCGACCACCGCTACATCTGGTCCGACCGGCCGGTGGACGGCTTCGTGGCCTCACCCGGCAGCCGCCCGGGCTGCTACCGGCCGAACTTCTTCGACTGCCAGCCCGCCCTCAACTTCGGCTACGCGCGCAGCAGTCCGGCCGAGCCCTGGCGTCAGCCGGTGGACGCCGAGGGGCCGCGCGCCAACCGGGCGGCGCTGCGCGACATCATGGCGCACTGGCTCGGCCTCGGCGTGTCCGGCTTCCGGGTGGACATGGCGTACTCGCTGGTCAAGGACGATCCGGGCAAGGCCGAGACCGCCAAGCTCTGGACCGAGCTGCGGGACTGGCTGGACCGTGCCCACCCCCAGGCCGCCCTCCTCGCCGAGTGGGGCGAGCCGGCCGCCGCCGTCGCGGCCGGCTTCCACGCGGACTTCTTCCTGCACTTCGGCGGCGAGGACCACGGCCTGCCGCTGCGCTCCCTGTGGAACAACAACGGCGGTACGGTCGAGGAGTTCTGGCAGCAGGAGGCCTGCTACTTCGAGGCCGAGGGCCGCGGCACCCCGCAGCCCTTCCTGGACGCCTGGCGCTCCGCCGCCGAACTCACCGAGGGCAACGGGCACATCGTGCTGCCGACCGCCAACCACGACTTCTCGCGGCTGGCCGCCGGCCACCGCACCGCCGAGCAGCTCGCGCCCGCCTTCGCCTTCCTGCTCACCTGGCCCACCCTCCCGGCCGTCTACTACGGCGACGAGATCGGCATGCGCTACCTGGCCGGCCTGCCCGACACCGAGGGCAGCGTGCTCGGGCCGCGCTTCAACCGGGCCGGCTCGCGCACCCCGATGCAGTGGACGCCCGGCCCCACGGCGGGCTTCTCCGGTGCGCCGGCGGAGCGGCTGTACCTGCCGGTGGACCCGGACCCGCACCGCCCGGACGTGCTCTCCCAGCGCGCCGACCCGACCTCGCTGCTGCACACCGTCCGGCGGCTGATCGCGCTGCGCCGGGCGCACCGGGGGCTGGGCTCCGCCGGCGGGGTGGAGGTCCGGCAGGCCGGCTACCCGCTGGTGTACACCCGGGCCGGGCGGTACCTGGTGGCGGTCAACCCGCGCCGGGAGCCGGGGGCCGTACGGCTGTCGGACGTGCTGCCGGAGCAGGTGCGGGGCGTGGTGCCGGCAGGCGTCCGGCCGTTGCAGGTACAGGGCGTGCGGGTGGCGGACGGGGAGCTGCGGGCGGACGGGTTCTCCTACGGGGTGTTCGACCTGGGCTGATCGCGGTCGGCGGGGGCCGGTCCCGGGAACCGGTCCCTCGGGCCGGTCCTGGGGGCTCGTCCTCGGGGCCGGCCCCGAGGCCGGCTTCCGTCCGATGTCGGGTGGTTGTAAGCTACATCCATAGATGGTTGCATTTGCCACCTGCATTGGTTGCATTTACCACCCTCTTGCCCCGTGCGAGACACCACCGGAGGACGGTACGAACGCCATGAGCACACCCCAGAACCCCGCCGCGGCGCCCACCCCGGGGCACTCGCTCAAGCACCTCGCCGTCCATCTGATCACCCCGCTGCTGATGTGCCTCGGCATGGCGCTCGCCTACCAGAGCGCGTTCCACCAGCCCGAGCCGCACCACCTCAAGGTCGCCGTCGTCGGCACCACCGACCAGGCGCACGGCCTGGCGCAGACGATCCGGGAGAAGGCCGGTGACGCGCTCGACGTCCGCACCGTCGACGACCGGTCCGCCGCCGAGCGGCAGCTGCGCGACCGCGACCTGGTCGGCGCCTTCGTCCCGGACGCCAGGAGCCCCGAGCTGATCGTGGCCAAGGGGAACTCGGACACCTCGGTGGTCGCCGCCACGGCGGTGTTCACGAACGTCACCGACCGGCAGGGCGTCCCGCTGCACGTCACCGACCTCACCGCCCCGGCCGAGGGCGACCCGACCGGCCAGGGCCTGTTCTTCCTGCTGGTCGCGCTGAGCATCGGCTCGTACGCGAGCGTGGCGGTGATCGGCGCCGCCGGGGCCGGGCTGGGCATGGCGGTCCGGGCGCTCGTCGGGGTGGCGGTCTCACTGGTGGTCAGCGTCATCGGGATCGTCACCGCCGGGCCGGTGTTCCACGTCGTCGACCACGACCTCGCCGCGGTCTGGGCGCTGGGCTGGCTCTACTCGGCGGGCATCGTGCTGGTCGGCATCGGCCTGCACAGCTTCCTGAAGAAGTGGACCACGCTCGCCCTGATGGTGCTGTTCGTGATGCTCAACTTCACGTCCTCGGGCGGCATCTACCGGCCCGAGCTGCAGAACGGCTTCTTCGGCGCCCTGCACGGCTTCTGGACCGGCGCCGGCTTCCTGGAGGGCGCGCGCAGCCTCCTGTACTTCGACGGCGGCGCGGGCCTCGGCGGCCACGTCGTGACCCTGCTGGTCTGGCTGCTGCTGGGCGGGGCCGCCCTGGTGGCCGCGGCGGCGTACGAGCGACGCGGTCGCCGTCCGGTGGAGACGCCGGCGGAGGCCGAGGAGGAGATGGCGGAGGCGGTCGCGGTCTGACCCCGCCCCCCGGAAGGCTTCACCCGGCGCCAGGGCATCGGCACGGGTGGGGATTCGCGGCCCGCGCCCGGCCCTGGACAAGCCGGACGCGGGCCGACGCGCGGGCCGTGCTCAGGCCGGTTCCCCGGGGTCCGCGGGGCCTTCGGGGCTTCCGGGGGCCTCGGGGTCGGTGCGGGCCATCCGGCCCCCGGGTGGTGCGGGGGTCACGGGGGCGTCCAGCCAGGCGGTGAGCTCGGCCGTGTGCTCGCCGAGCCGGGGCGGGGGCAGCTGGTAGCGCGGAGGGGTGCGGGACAGGCCGATCGGGTTGGCGACCAGGTCCAGCGGGCCGCCGTCCGGGCCGGGCAGCGGGGCGCGCGGATCGAGGCCGAGGGAGTCGGCCAGGGCGAAGGCCTCGGCCACGTCGTTGACCGGGCCGCAGGGCACGCCGAGCGGGGTGAGCACCGCGAACCACTCGGCGGCGGTACGGCGTTCGAGCCGGGCCGTGAGCTCGCGGGCGAGCACGGACACGTGCGCAACCCGCTCGGAGTTGGTGGCGAACCGCGGGTCGTCGGCCAGCTCGGGCGCACCGACACCCCGGCAGAGGGCGGCGAACTGGCGGTCGTTGCCGACCGCGACGACCAGCGGGCGGTCGGCGGCAGTGAACACCTCGTACGGGGCGATCGAGGGGTGGCGGTTGCCGAGGATGCCGGGCACGGCGCCGGCCAGGGTGTAGCCGGCAGACTGGTTGACCAGACCGGAGAGCAGGGTGGACAGCAGGTTCAGCTCCACCAGCTGGCCCCGCCCGGTGCTCTCGCGCTCGCGCAGCGCCGCCAGCACGCCGACCGCCGCGTGCAGCCCGGTGAGCACGTCCACCAGTGCGACCCCGGCCTTCACCGGCTCGCCGGGCGCCGGGCCGGTCACCGACATCAGGCCGCCGACCGCCTGCACCAGCAGGTCGTAGCCGGGGAGTTCGGCGCCCTTGCCGGAGCCGAAGCCGGTGATCGAGCAGTAGACGAGCCGGGGGTTGAGGGCCTGCGCCCGGGCGGGGCCGAGGCCGTGCCGCGCCATCGTGCCGGGGCGGAAGTTCTCCACCAACACGTCGGCGCGGCGGACGAGTTCGACGGCGCGGGCGAGATCGGCCGGGTCGTGCAGATCGAGGGTGAGGGAGCGCTTGTTGCGGTTGACGGAGAGGAAGTAGGTGGCCTCGCCCTGGGCGTGGGGCGGGCCCCAGGCGCGGGTGTCGTCGCCGGTGCCGGGTTTCTCGACCTTGATCACGTCGGCGCCGAGGTCGGCCAGCAGCATGGTGAGGTAGGGCGCGGCGAGGACGCGGCCGAAGTCGGCGACCAGGACGCCGTCGAGGGGGAGCCCGGTCATGTGACCGGTCCCCGGTCGGCGGCGGGGCTGTTGGCGGCGGGGCTGTTGGCGGCCGCCGCGGGGCCCGTCGCGGGGCCCGTCGCGGGGCCTGTCGCGGGGCGTGTCGCGGAGTCCGTCTCGGGGTCCATTGCGAGGCCCGTCGCGTCGCCGGAGGGGGCGTCGCCGCGCAGGTGGGGGCGGGCCAGGAGGAGGTAGAGCCCGCCCGCGGCGAGCACGATCACCGCCGAGAGCAGCACGAGGTAGTCGTCGTACCAGGCGGCGTCCGGGGTGCGGCCCCAGCAGATGTTGACGATCGCGGCGACGCCGTAGACCAGCGCGCCGACGTTCACCGCGAGCCCCCAGCGCCCGAGCCGGAAGTCCCCGCTCGGGCGCCAGCCGCGCAGTCGGGCTCGCAGGGAGGCGAGCACCACCATCTGGAAGGCCAGGTAGATGCCGATGCTGGAGAAGGAGATGATCTTCGTCAGGGCTCCCCCGGAGAGAGCCGAGGCCCCCACGATGATCACGCCCGGCAGCGCCGCCGCGAGCAGCAGCGCGTACGGCGGCACCCGCAGCCGCACCGAGACGGTGGCCAGCAGGCGGCTGCCCGCGATCATCCGGTCCCGGGCGAAGGAGTAGGTCAGCCGGCTCGCCGCCGCCTGCAGGCTCAGCACGCAGGACAGGAAGGAGATCAGCACCACGCCGATCACCACCCGCGCGCCGGTCGCGCCGAACGCGTCGTGCAGCACCGCGGCCACCGGATCCTCGTCACTGCCGGAGACCACCGCGCCGATGTCCTTGATCGACATCACCAGGGCCAGGCTGACCCCGATCGCGGCCGCGCCGCCCACATAGATGGTGCGCCGCATCGACTTGGGGATCTGTCGACCCGGGTCGGGCACCTCCTCGGCGACGTCGCCGCAGGCCTCGAAGCCGAAGAAGAGGAAGACCGCGATCAGACCGGCGGCCAGGAACGCGTCGGTGTACGAGCCGCCGGCGCCCGCGCCGAAGCTGTCGAAGACCACGCCGAGGCCGTGGTAGCGGTGCGTCAGCAGCAGCCAGGCCCCCACGGCGAGCGCACCGAGCAGCTCGGCGGCGAAGCCGAACACCGCCGCCGCCGACAGCACCCGGGTGCCGCCGAGGTTGATCACGGTGGCCAGCGCCAGCAGGCCGAGCGCGCACCAGACGGTCGTCGCCGTGCTCGGCTCCACGCCGAGCAGCGCGGCCACGTACGGGCCGGCACCGTAGGCGACGGCCGCGATGGTGGACATCAGCGCCAGCAGGTAGACCCAGCCGGTCAGCCAGCCCCAGGTCCGGCCCCAGAGCCGGCGCGCCCACGGGTACACCCCGCCGGCGACCGGGAACTGGGCGACCACCTCGCTGAACACCAGCGCGACCAGCAGCTGGCCGACACCCGCGATCAGGAAGCTCCAGACCATCGGCGGGCCGGCGGTCCTGAGGGAGGAGGCGAAGAGCGTGTACACGCCGACGACGGGGGAGAGATAGGTGAAGCCGAGGGAGAAGTTCGCCCAGAGGCTCATGTCGCGTTTGAACTCGGAGGTGTACCCGAGGGCGGCCAGCCGTTCGGCGTCCGCGTCGGGGGCGCCGCCGGGTGGACCGGCGGCGGTGGCACGTGCACTGGCATCGGTCATGACCTGCTCCTGGGAACGTGTCGTGATGCGTCGGGGGAGTGCGTTGCGGGCGTGCGTCGGGGGAATGCTGTTCGGCGGTGCGGTGTCGTGCGGCGGTGCGGTGTTCTGCAGCAGGGCCGAGCGGGGTCGGCGCTCGGGCCGAGGCTGCGGGAAAACATACGAGATTGGGTTTCTAGCGGCAAGGGTGCGCGCCGACCGGCGGTACCCTGCCGGAAGCACCCGGCCGGGCGGTGTGCCGGCGGCGGCGATCGAGGAGGGGGTACGGCATGACGACCATCGGCAGTGCGACCCCGCTGCTCAGCGCCGTGCTCGCGCCGCTCACCGACCTCGGGCGCGCCGACGCCGTGGCCCGCCGGATCACCGAGGCGATCGCCCTCGGCCTGGTCGCCGACGGGGACCAACTGCCCAGCGAGAACGACCTGTCCGACCAGCTCGGCGTCGCCAACGGCACCGTCCGGGAAGCGCTCGCGCTGCTCCGCGAGGCCGGCCTGATCGAGACCCGGCGCGGCCGCAACGGCGGCAGCTTCGTCCGCACGCCCGTCGAGGGCTCCGAGCCCCTCCAGCTCGCCCGGCTGCGGGACACCGCCACGGTGGACCTGCGCGACCTGGGGGACGAGGAGCTGGCCGTGTTCGGCACCGCCGCCCGGCTCGCCGCCGAACGCGCCCCCGCCGACCTCGGCCCCCGGCTCACCCGCCTGGTGCACGAGCTGCGCGACGCCGCCGGGCCCGCCGAGCAGCGCCGTGCCGACGCCCGCTTCCACATCGAACTCGCCGTCGCCGCCCAGTCGGTGCGCCTCACCCAGCTCGCCGTCCGGCTGCAGGCCGAACTCGGCCCGCTGCTCTGGTTGCCCGCCCCGTACGGCCCCGACCAGGAGCGCCTGGCCGAGCAGCACCGGGAGATCCTGGTCGCCGTCCTGGCCGGCGACGCGGCCGGCGCCCGCTCCGCAGCCGAGGCGCACGTCATCGGATGCGTGCACCACCTGGTCCGGGGGCACCTGGAGTTGGCGGACGACGGCTGACCGGGCGTCGTGCCGTCGCACCCGGAACCCCAACCGCCCGCCGGAGCCGTCATGACCAGCACGTTCACCCTGCCCGCCACCGCCGAGGCCTGTGCCCGGCAGGTCGCCGCCGCCGTCGACGCGGTGCTCGCCGACCTGGACGGCCTGCGGGCGGCCACCGCCGAGTGCTGGGACCGGACGGCCGCCGCGGGGCGACGGCCCGTCGCGGCCGAACTCGCCGTGCTGCAGGGGCCGGTGCGCGAGCTGCTGGCCCGGCCGGGCTCGCGCTGGTTCGGCTGCGGCGCCGTCGTGGCGCCCGGCGCGCTCGCCGATGCCGAGCTGCACGCGGAGTGGTGGTACCGCGGCGGGCGGGGCGCCGGGGAGCGGCGGTTGCGGATCCCGCTGGACCCGGGGGACGCCGAGTTCTACGACTACCGGACGCTGCCCTGGTTCGCCCGGCCCCGGGACGAGGGGTGCGCGGTGGTCGCCGGGCCGCAGGTCGACCTGCTCTGCGCGGACCGCTACGTCCTCTGCTGCGCCCGGCCGGTGGCGGTTCCGGGCGTGGGCTTCGTCGGGGTGGTCGCCGGGGACGTCCCGCTGGCCGCGCTGGAGCGGCTGCTGGTGCAGCCGCTGCGGGCGCTGCCCGGCGGGGCCGCACTGCTCGACGGCGAGGGGCGGGTGCTGGCCGCCACCACCCCGGTGCTGCCGGTCGGTTCGCTGGCGCGGGCGCTCCTCGGCGGTCCGGCGGGTGAGCCGGTAGGTGGTCCGACGGTCGAGCGGGTGCGGGTGCCGTCGGAGGCGGTGGACTGGGTGGTGGTGCAGGTGTGACGGCCGGCGCGGGGTGGTACCGGTGCGGCGTCGAGTATGACATTCATTGGTAAAGGTATCGGGTGCTGCGCTCCTGGCCCGCTCCCGCTTCCACTACCTGTTCCGGCCGTCTTCCCGTCGCGTGGGCGGTGCGGTGAAGCAGCAGTCCCCGCAGAGCCCGGCACCCGGTCCGACCCGGTAGTAGAGGCAGCAGCTGTTCCGTCGGAACGCCGTGCCGCGCGGGCCCGTGCGCAGCGTGCCCGTTCCCGCCAGCGGCGGACGGTCCAGCAGCTCCGCGACCAACGCCCGTGCGGCGCCCGGCGCATGGGGGTCCAGCACCCGCAACGTGCCGGCCAGGGCGGAGGCGGCGTTGCCGAGCAGCAGGCGCGGCGAGAGCGGCGCCGCGGCCCGAACGGCCGCCGCCAACGGCTCCAACTGGCCCGTCAGCACGGCGGCGTGGAGCCGGTCGGCGAGCGTTCCGGCCTCCGGCCGGGCGGGCTCCGGCGGCGTCCAGAGGTCGAGCGGGCCCTGGTCCGGGATCCGCACCCAGGCGTGCTCCAGTGTCGGGACCGTCCCGAGCAGGACGGCCGAACCGAGGCCGACCGACCAGAACCGGGCGGCCAGCCCCAGGTGCAGGATCGAGGCGGCGACCCGGGGTTCGCCGGTGCCGAGCCGCCGGGCCACCACCCGCAGGCGGTCGGCCAGCGGTGCGTCCGGGCCGGTGCCGTACAGCTCGGGCAGCGGGCGGAAGCCCTCGGGCGGCGGTCCGGAGGAGGTGTCCAGCGCGAAGTACGGACCGACGGCGGCGAGTCGGCCGTAGTCGGGGACCGCTGGGCCGGGCGCGGGGACCGGCGATCCGGGCACCGGGCCGAGCGGGCCGGTCGGCCCGGGCGCGGGGTTCAACGGCCCTCCCCTGTGGGGTCGTTGAACCCCGCGCCGGCTTCGGGTGGCCCGGGTGCGGTCGGGCGGTCGGGCGACATCGGGGCCTCCAGGGTGTCCGGGTGCTCGGGGCGGCAGCGACCGGTCGGCGGCGTACGGCCCGTACGGACGGACGGTGGGCCGGGAGTCCCGGGAGGCTCGGAAGGCCCCGGCCGGGCGGGTGTCAGCCGCGCACGGTGAGGTCGCCGGCGGTCGTGCGGATGAACGGTACCGTGCCCTGGCAGTCCGCCACCGGCTGGCCCAGCGCGCCCCAGACCCAGCCGAGCCGGTCCCCGTGACGGCCGTTGTCCTCCACCGAGATCGAGACCTTCTGGCCGACCACCTCCAGGCCCGGGAACCACGGAGCCTCGCCCTTGGTGATCACGCCGGTGGCGATCGCCTCCCGTCCGCCGACGCCCAGGCAGGTGATGTCCCCCTCGAAGTCGGCGACCAGCCGGCCGTCGTTGTGCACGTGACGGACGTGGAAGTGGCCGCGGGTGGCACCGGGGTCCGTGTTGCCGGTGGCGCGGGCGTCGACCGAGATCCGGACCGGGTCGCCCGCGAAGCCGCCGAACGCGGAGGTGAGGACGGTGTCCCCGGTGCCGCGCACGCTCACCGCCCCGGCCCGGGCGTCGTCCGCGGCCGAGGCCGGTTCCGCGGCGGAGGCCGGCACGGTGGCGGTCACCGCCGCGACCAGCAGGAGGACCGAGGTCGCAGCGGTCGCGAGTCGACGGTTCATGACGGTTCGTTCTCCTTCGGGACGGGTGCTCCGGCGACAACGAGTCTGCTGCAGCAGGCCCGGCTGCACCTCACGCTGCGGAGGGGAGTTCGACGGTGCGCCCCTCCCTCCCGCGGAGGAGGCCCGCCTCCCCCTGGAGAGCTGCCCGTAGGCTCGGCCGGGTGCGCACCGAATCCCCGCCCCGCCCCGCCCGGCCCCGCCCTACCCGGCCGCGCTCGGTCCGGTTGCGGCGCCCGCTCGCCGTCGTCGCCGTCCTGGCCCTGACGGTGCCCGTCGTGGGGGCCCCCCGGGGGGGGCCCCCCCCGGCCCCCCCGCCCCCCCGGGCCGCCGCCCCCCCCCCGGGGGTGGGGCGGC
>NZ_JBIWNL010000024.1:0-78824 GCF_044767225.1 Kitasatospora sp. NPDC101447 | reverse complement strand
GGCGCGGACAACACCGGCACCCCGTGTTCCGTCACGGGAACGGGCGAATACGGCATCAGTGAACGCCCCCCGGGCGCCCCGGGGCGCCCCCCCCCCCCCCCCCCCCCCCCCCCCCCCCCCCGCGGCCGCGCTGCTCGCCGTGACGGCCGCGCTCGCCGCGGTGGTGGCGCTGCTGCCGTGGCCCGCCGGGCGGATCGCGCCCGCACCGGCCGCCGCGGCGGTGGCCGGTGTCTCGCTGCTGCTCGACCTGCTCTACTCGGGGCCGTACCGGCTGCCCGCGTTCTGGCTCCCCTTCGAGTGGACGGCGCTGCTCGGGCTGCTGTTCCGGGCCGTTCGCCGGCTGCCCGACCGGTGGGCGGGGCCGGTCGGCGGCCTGGTCGGGCTCGCGGCCGTCCTGCTGCCACTGCGGTTCGCCCTCCGGACTCCCCAGGGCGGTGCGGCCGGCCCGGTGATCGGCGTGCTGTTCTCCCTGCTGCCGACGCTCGCGGTCGCGGGCGCGGCGCTCTACCTGCGCGTCCTGGACGCCCGCCGGGAGCGGGCCGTCGTAGGGGCCCGGCGCGAGCAGCGGCTCGAAGTGGCCCGGGGACTGCACGACTTCGTCGCCCACGAGATCACCGGCATCGTGCTGGAGGCCCAGGCCGGTCAACTCCCGGGCCAGGAAACGGCGGAGACCGCCGCGCTGCTGCGCCGGCTGGAGGAGGCCGGACTGCGGGCGTTGGACTCGATGGACGAGATGGTGGGGGCCCTGCGCGATCCGCAGGGCGGCGGCCCGGACGCGCCGGGCGGGAGGGACGGTCGGAGCGAAGCGGACGGGGCGGCCCGGCGGGACGGGCGGAGCGAGCAGGCCGCCGGGGCGACCACGCGCCGCCTGGGCCTGGCCGACCTCCCCGAACTGGTCACCCGCTTCGGCGCGACCGGCGGTCTGCACGCCGACACCGACCTCGACCCCGGCGCCGCCGACCTGCTCCCCGCCGAGACCCAGGCCACCGCCTACGCCGTCGTCCTGGAGGCCCTCACCAACATCCGCCGCCACGCGCCGCAGGCCACCGAGGTCGCCGTCCGGGCGGCCCCCGCGCCGGACGGCGCCGTCCGGGTGACCGTCACCGACAACGGGGGCCCCGCCCGCACGCCGCTGCTGCGCCGCCGCCCCGGCTCCGGCGGGACCGGACTGGCCGGCCTCACGGCCCGCGCTGCCGCGCACGGCGGCTCGCTGAGCGCGGGCCCGGTCGAGCCCGCGGGCTGGCGGGTCGCCTGCACCCTGCCGGGGCGGTGACGCGGGCCGGCGCCGCCGCGGTGCATGCCGACCCTCCGGGCGCCGTACCGGAGGGTCGGCCTGTCGGCAGGCCGGCGGGTCAGCGATCCCGGCCGCCGCCGCGGGCCCCGCGCGGGCGGGTCAGGGTGAAGCGGTCGACGGGGACGAGGTCGCCGTACGGGCCGCTGACGGAGTAGTAGGTGACATCGATGGTGGTCTGCCCGCCGCGCTCACCCGGGTCGACGTCGAAGGCCGCGAAGCCGTACGGGTTGTCGGCGTCGCGGAAGGCGGACCACGGGGCGTCCTCGATCACGTACACCGGCGGGCGCTTGCCGGTGGCCGGGTCGACGGCGCCGACGCCGGTGATGACCCGGGCCTTCGGCGGGTCGAAGAAGAGCTGGTTGGACGGGGCCGAGGTGCCGCCGCCGCCGATCACCATGTGGACGGTGCCCTTGGTGGTGTCGATGGTCCGGGTGCCGGTGGCGACCGGGACCGGGGTGCGGGTGTCGGTCGGCTGCTGGCCGCGGATCGGGTGCGAGCGCTCGTAGTGGTGCTCGTGGCCGCAGACCACCAGATCCACGCCGTACCTGTCGAACAGCGGTACCCAGGCCTCGCGGATGCCGAGGTCGGCGCCGTTGAACTTGTCGGCGGTGGAGATCACCACCTGGTGCATGCAGACCACGATCCAGTCGATCCCCGGGTCCGCGTTCGCCGCCGCCAACTCCCGCTCCAGCCAGCGCTGCTGGGCGCCGCCGGAGTAGCCGTGGACGTAGGAGTTGCCGCCGTCCTGGTAGGCCACGTCGTCGTTGTTGAGGCTGATGACGCGCACCGAGCCGGCGGTGAACGAGTACCACAGGCCGCGCAGTTCCTCGTCCGAGCCGGAGCCGGGAAGGTCGAAGTAGGCCTGGTAGGCGCCGTAGCCGATCGGGCCGTTGCCCTTCTCGTTCTCGTGGTTGCCGGCCGCGGGCATCCAGGGGCGGTGCCGGGCGGAGCGGGTGTTGTTCTCGAACCAGTCGGACCAGGTGCGGATCCGGTCGGTGGCGATGTTCGCGTAGCAGAGGTCGCCGTTGAGCAGGTGGAACAGCGGGGCGATCCGCTCGACCCCGGCGGTGGTGTCGCCGGCGGCGGGGCTGCCGAGGTTGTCGTTGACGTAGCCGTTGGCGGTCTTCCGGCCGAGGGTGGGGGTGCCCTGGTCGCCGAAGCTGGTGAAGGTGAAGGCGGAGCGGCCGCGCGGGGCGGTGCGGACGGTGCCGAGCTCGGGGGTGGTGCCGTCGTGGACGGCGGCGTAGACGTAGTCGGTGTCGGGGTGCAGGCCGGTCAGCCGGGCGTGGTGCGCCTGGACCTCGGTGCCGGAGGCGGCGTCCCGGTAGGTGCGGGTCGCGGCCTGCACGGTGTGGCCGAAGCCTCCGTTCGAAGTCCCGTACATCACCCGGGGATTGGCGACGGACCTGGTGGTGTGCCAGGACACCACCACCTCGCGCGAGGCGTCCGAGCCGAACTGGAGGTGCAGACCGGCCACCCGCGGGGCACCGGAGCGCCCGGGCCGCTGCCACAGCAGCGGCGAGTCGGCGGAGGCGGCCGGGGCAGCGGCGGCGGGGGTGGCGGCGAGGCCGGAGAGGGACACGGCGCCGCCGAGGCCGAGACCGGAGGCGCCGGCCAGGAGTCCGCGCCGGCTGACGGGGAGACGTCCACTGGAAGCGTTCATCATGGCGGTCAGCTCACCGCACGGAGGTGAACCGCGCCGGGGCCGACACGTGAACTTTCCCGTCGGCCGGTGCGGGGTACGGCTCGTGGCAGACTGCTGGGCGTGACGCGTGCGAACGGTGAGAGCCCGCGGGTGATCCGCACCCTGATCGCGGACGACCAGGAGGCCGTGCGGCGCGGTGTGCGGCGCCTCCTGGACGCCCAGCCGGACATCGAGGTGGTGGGGGAGGCCGCGGACGGGCTGGCCGCGCTGGAGCTGGCGGCCGAACTGCGGCCGGACGTCGCGCTGGTGGACATCCGGATGCCGCGGATGGACGGGCTGGAGCTGACCCGCCGGCTGGCCGGTCCGGGGGTGGCCGAGCCGGTGCGGGTGGTGGTGCTGACCACCTTCGACCTGGACGAGTACGTCTACCCGGCGCTGCAGCACGGTGCTTCGGGGTTCCTGCTGAAGCGTTCCGGCCCGTCGCTGCTGGCCGAGGCGGTGCGGGCGGCGGCCGACGGGGAGAGCCTGATCAGCCCGTCGGTCACGGTCCGGCTGCTGCAGCACGTGACGGCGCCGCGCCGGCCGGAGCGTCGGGCGAAGGGCCGGGGGCCCGCGGCCGTGGTGCCGTTGACCGAGCGGGAGGTGGAGATCGCCGGGCAGGTCGCGGCGGGCCGCACCAACGCGGACATCGCCGCGGAACTGTTCATCTCGCCGGGCACGGTGAAGACCCACGTCGCGAGCATCCAGCGCAAGCTCGGGGTGGCGAACCGGGTCGGGATCGCCGTCCACGCCTGGGAGATGGGCTACGCCGTACCGGACCGGCCGTAGCGGACCGGGCGCGGGTGCGGTGGCCCGCCCGGACAGTGCCGAGGGGCGACATGGACAGCGCGTCCACGGGACCGAGGGGATTGTCCCGTGGACGCGCGGAACCCACGAGGTGGGGGTGGCCTCCGGACGTCACGTCCTCCGGCCGGTAGTTCGATCGTCGACCGAGGTAGAACAACGGCAGACCCTGATCCGTCTCGATCTGTCGCCACTGCCTCCTGCGGTCGAACTTCCTTCAGCTACCTCGCAGGTCCACCTCTCATCATGCGCCTCGCACGCCGTGTGCACCAGGGGTGAACGGCATGAATCCGGGCAATTTTCGCAAATCGATCACCGGGGTGGCTCAGGCCCGTCACCGGGGTGGCTCAGGGCCGCGGCCACCCGTCCACGAAGCTCAGCGTCCGGTGGTACGGCCCCTCGGGCCCGGTGCTGCGGTAGTCCTCCGTGCTGCTGCCGGTGCGCACGGTGCGGTCGCCGTCGTGACGCCGGGCGGTCGGGCGCAGGGTGTGGTCGACGGTGGCGCGCTCGGTGACGTGGCCGCCGGTCGCCGTGGTGGCCTCGCGGTGGTAGCCGAGGTCCATCGCGGTGGTCTGGTCGGTGTTGCCCGCTGCGTCGTGGCTCACCTTGTAGGTGACGTCCAGCGGTTCGCCCTCGTGGACGGTGGTGGTGCGGTGCGGCCCGCCGCCCCAGGTCGAGGTGGTGCGGGTGAGGTCGGTGCCGTTGTGCAGGGTCACGTCGTTGCCGCTGTCGCGCAGTTGCTGGCCGGAGCGGAAGGTCAGGTCGTCGCGGACCTCGGTGGTGATCCGGCCGTGCGAGGTCTGCACCCAGCCCCGGGCGACGTCGTGCCGGGCGGCGGTGACCGTCCAGTCGCCGCTGCCGCCGCCGTGGTCGGCGAGCGCGGTGCCGGCGCCGGCCTCCGGGGCGACCCGGTAGTCGGTGAGCTGCCCGCTGGTGCGGGCGGCGCCGTGGTCGACCTCGGCGAAGAGGTTGACCTGGCCGGTCCAGACGTCGTTGCTCTGCGCCTCGGCCGCGTTCACCGTGACGCCGACGGTGTGCGGGCGGCCGTCGAGCAGCAGACCCACGTACGGCGTCAGGTCGAGCCGGTAGGCGGGCAGGTCGAAGGCGAAGACGCCGGGGACGGGCCGCCAGAGCAGCGGGTCCCAGCCGCCGGTGTAGATCACCGGGTACGGCCAGACCGCGCCGGCCACCCGGCCGTCCACGGTGAGCCGCAGTTCGCGGAACGGGCCCTTGCCGCAGAGGCCGAGGCCCGGGTTGGCGGCGACGAAGGCGTCGGGCGCGGAGGCGTACGCGAACTCCTCGCAGGCGCCGCCGCCCCGGGTGTAGACCTCGGCGGTGAGGCGCTCCAGGTTCTGCGGGAAGGCGAGTTCGCGCCCGGCGGCGGGGGCGGCCCGGGTGAGCGCGAAGGGGCCGGTGGTGAGCAGTCGGTCGGCGCTGCGGGCGGCCGGCCAGTGGTTGTCCGCGGTGTAGAAGGTCAGGCTCGCGCTGATCGTGAAGACACCGGTGTAGGTGGCGTCGGTGACGTTGGCGAGGTCGAAGTCGAACTCCTGCGGACCGGCGGCGAACAGCGGGGCGTAGCGGGTGACGTCGTGTTCGACGTTCCACTCGATGCCGTCCTTGGACGGCTCCGGGGTGGAGGAGAGCATCACCTGGACGCCGCCGACGCGGACGCTGAAGATCCGGTCGAACTGCCGCCCCGCGACCTGCCCGTGGAGGTCCAGCACCACCGCCGACCACGGGCCCGCGCAGTCGGCGGGCGGGGTGAGGGTGGTGGTGTACGGGGTGTCGGGCGGGTTGCCGTAGCCGTTGCGGAACTCGCGTTGGTGCATCGCCTCGACGGTGCAGGAGCGGGTGCCGGGCCGGGTGAGGGGCTTGGTGGCGGTGACCGGGTCGTGGTAGTCGGTGCCGAAGTCGGCGTGGGCGGGGCCGGCGGCGGTGAGGGTGCCGGCGAGGGTGAGCACGGCGGCACCGAGTAAGCCGGCGGCGCGGCGGAGCAGCGGGCGCAGGGCCAAGGCGGATCCCCGGGGTCGGGCGGCCCGTGGCGCTGCCGCGGGCCGGAGGGATGATCCGGCATCCTTCCGGCGGTGGCATGCCAGCGTCAAGGGCGGCGGACGGGGTAGGGCCAAGGGTGGTGGACGGGGTGGTGCCCGTCCGTACGCCGAAAACCGTGCCGCCCCACCGCGGCGGCATCTCACAGAGAGTGCGCATCATGACCGGACTTCCGCCCAGCACCCCCGCCGTCCACGTCGCCGGGGAGGTGGCGAGGGCCCTCGCCGACGGCCGGCCCGTGGTCGCCCTGGAGTCGACCATCTTCACGCACGGCCTGCCGCGCCCCCGCAACCTGGCCGTCGCCCTGGAGGCGGAACGGCAGCTGCGGGAGGCGGGAGTCGTCCCGGCGACCGTCGGGGTGCACGCCGGGGTTCCGACGGTCGGCCTGAGCACCGACCAGATCACCGAACTCTCGGCCGCCGACGGCCTGGACAAGGTCAGCCTGCGCGACCTCCCGGTGGTCACCGCGCTCGGCCGGCACGGCGGCACCACCGTCGCCGCCACCGCCTTCCTCGCCCACCGCGCCGGCATCCGGGTCTTCTCCACCGGCGGTCTCGGCGGCGTCCACTTCGGCGCCTCCGAGAGCTTCGACGAGTCGGCCGACCTCACCACCCTGGCCGCCACCCCGGTCACCGTGGTCAGCGCCGGAGTGAAGTCGATCCTCGACATCCGGGCCACCCTGGAGCGCTTCGAGACCCTCAACATCCCGGTCATCGGCTACCGCACCCGCAAGTACCCCGGCTTCTACGTCACCGACTCCGGCCACGAGGTCAACTTCAGCGTCGGATCGCCCGAGGAGGCCGCGAAGGTCATCGACGCCCGCGACCGGCTCGGCCTGCCGCAGGCCGTCCTGATCGCCAACCCGGTCGACCCGGCCAAGCAGTTGCCGCCGGAGGAGCTGGACGGCATCCTGGCCCGCGCCCGGGCCGAGGCCGACCGCCTGGGCATCACCGGCAACGCCTCCACCCCCTTCCTGCTGGACCAGATCCGGCGCGACACCGGCGGCCGCAGCCTGGAGGTCAACGTCGAGGTGTACCGGGGCAACGTCAGGCTGGGCGGCGAGATCGCCACCGCCCTGGCCGCCTCTGCCCTCTCTGCCACCTTGGCTGCTTCGGGGGAGTCGGAGGCGCCGGGCGCCCCGACCGCTCCGGCCGCGCAGACCGGGGCCTGAGCCGTGCTGGGGGTGCTCGGCGACCTCGTCGAGGACGTCGTGGTGTGGGTCGACGGCCCGCTGCGGCACGGCACCGACTCCGGCGCCCGGGTCTTCCGGCGGCGCGGAGGCAGCGCGGCCAACGTCGCCCGCTTCGCCGCCGGGCAGTGCCCGGCGCGCTTCCTCGGCTGCGTCGGCGAGGACGCGGTCGGCGACGCCGTGGTCGCCGAACTGCGCGGCCACGGCGTCGACGTACGGGTGTCCCGGCGCGGCCGGACCGGCACCGTCGTGGTGCTGATCGACCGGGACGGCGAGCGGACCATGCTGCCCGACCGGGGCGCCGCCACGCTGCTGGAGCGCGTCCCGGACGAGTGGCTGGCCGGTCTGACCCACCTGCACGTGCCGGCCTACTCCTTCGACGGCGAGCCGGTCGGCGCCACGGCGGTGGACGCCCTCGCACGGGTCCGGCAGGCGGGCGGCACCACCTCGGTGGACGCCTCCTCGACCGGCATGCTGGAGCGGTTCGGACGGGAGCGGTTCCTCACCCTGCTGGCCGAGTCGGCGCCCACCTTCGTGTTCGCCGACCGCTCGGAGTCCGCCTTCCTCGGCCTGCTGGTGGAGGGACTGCCCGGGCCCGACCGGTCCCGGTTGGCGGAGACCACGGTCATCACCAAGGCGGGCCCCGCACCGACCACCGTCGACGTGCCGGGCGAGGGGCTGTTCACGGTGCCGGTACCGCCGGTGGCGGTGGTGCGCGACCTCACCGGCGCCGGGGACGCCTTCGCGGCGGGGTTCCTGGCCGGGTTCCTGGAGACCGGGGACCTGCGGCACGCGGCCGGGCTCGGGCACCGCAGCGCGGCCCGGGTGCTGGCGTCACCGGGGGCCTCCTGCGGCGAGGGGTGACGGTGGGCGGGCCTCCGGGCGGCTCCGGTGCTTCCGGGGCCGCCCGGGGTTCCCCGGGGCGCTCGACGGTGGGGGGGGTGTCGGCGGGGCGTTCGAGGCCGGGCGGGTGCCGGCCGGGTGGGCGTCGTCGACGGTGTCAGCGCAGCGCGTCCTTGCGGAGGAAGTGCTTCAACCGTTGCCACGTCCAGGTGTTGACCACGTCCTCGGCGGTGAGCCAGCCGCGCTGCGCCGTGCCGATGCCGAACCGCGGGTAGGCCAGGTGCGGGGTGGCGTGGGCGTCGCTGTCGATGCTGAACCGGACGCCGTGCCGCCTGGCCCGCAGGATGTCCTCGTCCCGGAGGTCGAGCCGCTGCGGGGAGCTGTTGATCTCGATCGCGGTGCCGGTGCGCGCGGCGGCCTCGAACACCGCGTCCAGGTCGACGTCGATCGGGCCGCGGCTGCCGATCCGCCGGGTGGTGAGGTGGCCGATGACGTGCACGTACGGGTTCTCGCAGGCCCGGATCAGCCGACGGGTCTGGGCGGCGCGGTCGAGGGTGAAGTGCGAGTGCACGGAGGCCACGCAGACGTCGAAGCCGGCCAGGAACTCCGGCGGCCAGTCCACCCCGCCGTCCGGGTCGATGTTCAGCTCGGTGCCGTGCAGCAGCCTCAACTTCTTGTGCCGGTCGGCCAGTCGGCGCACCTGCTCGCGCTGGGCGAGCATCTTCTCGTCGGTCATCCGCTGCATGACCAGGTTCGGCGCGTGGTCGGTGACGGCGAAGTAGGAGTAGCCGCGGGCGGCGGCGGTGTCGACCATCTCCTCCAGGGTGGCCAGCCCGTCGGTCAGGTCGGTGTGCGTGTGCAGGTCGCCGCGCAGGTCGGACTCCTGGACCAGGTCGGGGAGTTCACCGTTCAGGGCGGCCTCGATCTCGCCCCGGTCCTCGCGCAGCGTCGGGGCGATCCACGGCAGGCCGAGCGCCGCGTACACCTCGTCCTCGGTCTCCGAGACCACCTTGGCGCCGCCGTCCACCTCGAACAGCCCGTACTCGGAGAGCTTCAGCCCGGCCCGCACGGCCATCGTGCGCAGCTTGATGTTGTGTGCCTTCGAGCCGGTGAAGTAGACCAGCGCCGCGCCCCAGTCCTCCTCCGGCACGACCCGCAGGTCCACCTGGACGCCCTGGGTGGTGCGCACCGAGGTCTTGGTCGTCCCGCTCCCGATCACCTCGGCCACGTACGGGAGTTCGGTGAGCGCGGCCATCAGCGGGGCGGAGTCCTCGGCGGTCGCGAGCACGTCGATGTCACCCACCGTCTCGCGCATCCGGCGCAGCGAGCCCGCGTACGCGCAGCGGGTGCAGCCGGGGACGGCGGAGAGTGCGGCGACGAGCTGATCGGCCAGCTCGGTGGCGGTGTCGAGCAGGGTCCGGCCGCCGGACTGCCGCATCAGCTCGATGCCGTGCAGGATCTTCTCGCCGCTGCGTTCGCCGAAGCCGGCCAGGTCGGACAGCTTGTCGGCGCGGACCGCCTCGGCGAGTTCGTCCACCGAGGAGATGCCGAGGTCGCGGTAGAGGGCCAGCGCGCGCTTGGGGCCGACGCTGGGGACGGCCATCATCTCCCGCACGCCGGCCGGGATCTCGGCGCGCAGGTTCTCCAGGGCGGTGATCCTGCCCGAGTCGAGGTACTCGGCGATCTTCTCGGCGGTGGACTTGCCGACGCCCGGGATCTGCTGCAGAGCCTTGACATCCAGGCCCGCGAGGTCCTCCGGGTGGCCGCCGACCGCTCGGGCGGCCTTCTCGTAGGCGCGGGCCCGGAAGGCGTCCCCGCCGGTGATGTTGATCAGGTCGGCGTACTCCTGGAGCAGCTCCCTGACCTGGTCGTTGAGCCGGGGCATGGGGCAAGTCTAGGTTCGGCGGGGCGGGTTCGCCGGGTGTGGTGCGTCGCCCGGGGGAGGGCGTCGCGGGGGCCGTCGGGGCCGGTGCGCCGGTCGCGCCGGGAGCGCCGTCAGTCGTGCGCGACGGTCAGCAGCAGGACCACGGTCAGTCCGCCGCCCGGGGTGGACTCGACCGCGAGCCGGCCGCCCGCCGCAAGCACCAGGCTGTGCAGGGCCGGGCCCACCGGGCCGCCGGGCCGAACGCCCCCGAGCAGCCCCTCGCGGGCGCCGGGCGGCTCGTGGGTGCCCCGGTCCGAGATCCGGATCTCCACCCGGCCGCGTCCCCCGCCGCCGTACGGGCCGCCGTACGGGCCGCCGTCCCGGGCGCGGTCACGGGCGCCGTCCCGAGCGCGGTTCCGGCCCCGGCCGCGCTCGCGGTCCGGGTCGTGCTCCCGGTCCCGGTCCCGGTCGCGGGTCGAGGCCGTCGGGCCGGGACGCCGCCCGCCGCCCGCCACCTCGGCGCGGACCAGCACCCGGCCGCCCATGGGGCTGCGCCGGATCGCGTGGTCGACCAGCCCTGCGAGGGCCGCCTCCAGGCGCCGGGCGTCCCCGGCCACCACCGGCAGCCCGGGTGCGATGCGGACCGTGACGGTCGCGGAGCGGCCGCCGCCGCGCACCACCCGGCGGACCACGTCGGCCACCTGGACGTGCCGGGCCGTCGGCTCGCACCCGGCCTGCCGGCCGGTCCACCGCAGCCGCTCCAGCTCCACGCGGGTGAGCGCCCTGGGCGCGGCCATGGTGCCGGACTGGAACGGCCCGGGGCCCTCCTCGGCCTCGACGGCGACCGGGCCGCCCGCGCGTCCGACGGCGCTCCTGCGTCCGGCGCCGCCCGCGCCGGACGCGCCGCCGAACGCGGCGAGCGCCCGGGCTCCCGACGCGACGTAGCCCCACAGCCTCCCGTGTGCCATCGCCCTGCCCCTCGTGCCTCACCGGCGGCCGTCATCGGTTCCGCGGCCGACCGGGGCGGGCCGCTTCCCCGGCCCTCCTGCCAGCCTGCGCCCCGCCCGCCCGGGTGACAATCCCGCCCCGGGACGCGAACCCGGCCCGCGCCCCCGCCGAGCGGCCGGTGGGGCACCCGCCGAGCGGCGGGGCGGCCCCCGGTGACCAGGCCCTTCCGGGATCCGCCGGAGGCTCGGGGCCGACCGCAAAGAACTCTTCGCAGAAAACCCTTTGCAAAGGATCCTTTGTGGTTCTAGGCTCCTGCCATGACCGAGGACAGCGGCTGGAAGCACAGCGACGACCCGCACATCGCCATCACCGCCAGGGGCATGAAGGCGATGGCGCACCCGGTGCGCATGCAGCTGGTCGGGCTGCTGCGCAAGCAGGGCCCGTCCACGGCGACGAGGCTCGCCGCACAGCTGGGGCTCAACTCCGGGGCCACCAGTTACCACCTGCGCCAGCTCGCCGCCGCGGGCTTCGTCGAGGAGGACCGTGAGCGCGGCAACGCCCGTGAGCGCTGGTGGCGTTCGGCCCACCGGCTCACGCTCTGGACGGGGGACGACATGGCGGACGAGGAGCCCGACACGGCCGTCGCCTTCCTGCGGTCCGTCCTGGCGGTGCACAGCCTGACCGGCCAGCGCGCGCTGGACGCCTTCGAGACCATGCCGCGCGAGTGGCGCCGGGTGACGGATCTCAGTGACCTGATCCTGCAGCTCACTCCCGTCGAGGCGGAACAGCTGACCGGCGAGCTGTCCGAGGTGATCGGGCGCTACCGCCGGATCGACGCCGAGGGGCCCTTCCCGGAGGGCAGCGAGCAGGTCTCCGTGATCGTCCACGTCCTGCCGGATCCGAGCGGCACCACCACCGAGGGGGAATCCGCATGACCAGCACCACCGTCGACGTCGGCACCGCCGGCACCGTCGACCCGCCCGCGCGCAGCTTCCGGCCGCTGGTCGGGGTGCTGACCGCCACGGCCGTCTCCGTGACGGGCACGCGCGTCTCGGCCATCGCCCTGCCCTGGTTCGTCCTGGCCACCACCGGCAGCGCCACCATGACGGGCCTGGTCGCCTTCGCCGAGATGGCGCCGTACGTGCTGGTCAAGGCACTGACCGGGCCGGTGGTCGACCGGCTCGGGCCGCGGGTGGTGTCCTGGACGACGGACGCGCTGAGCGCCACCGCGGCCGGGCTGGTCCCGCTGCTGCACGCGCAGGGGTTGCTCCCCTTCTGGGTGCTGCTGGTGATGGTCGCGGTGATCGGCGCGATGCGCGGCCCGGGGGACTTGGCCAAGTCGGTCATGGTCCCGGAGGCGGCCGACCGCGCCCGGGTGCCCATGGAGCGCGCCACCGGGCTGTCCGGCGTCACCGAGCGGCTGGCCTCCACGATCGGTCCGGCGGCGGGCGGCGGGCTGGTCGCGCTGATGGGCCCGCTGGCCGGGCTGGCGGTCAACGCGGCCACCTTCGCCCTCGGGTCGCTGATCATCGCCCTCGCGCTGCCGCGCGGTATGGGGCGCCCGGCCCTCCCGGGCGCGGCCACGGGGTCGCCCGGGTCGGCGGGGGAGGGCGAGCAGGGCACCGGCTACTGGCGGATGTTCCGCGAGGGCTTCGCCTTCCTGCGGTCCGAGCCGCTGCTGCTCGCCGTGACCGTGATGGTCGGCATCACCAACCTCCTCGACGCGGGCTTCATCACCGTCCTCGTCCCGGTCTGGGCGCGGGAGTCCGGAAACGGACCGGCCGCCATCGGTCTGACCACCGGAGCCATGGGCGCCACGGCCGTCGTCGGCAGCCTGATCGCGGCGGCCGTCGCCTCCCGCCTGCCCCGTCGGACGGTCTTCTTCGTCGGCTTCCTGCTGTGCGGCGCGCCCCGGTTCGTGGTGCTCGCCATGGGCGCGCCCATGTGGGTGGTGCTGACCGTCTTCGCGATCGGTGGTTTCGGCTCCGGCTTCCTCAACCCGATACTCGGCGCGGTGCTCTTCGAGCGGGTGCCCCGCCACCTGCTGGGCCGTGTCCACGCCCTCGGTGACTCCCTCGCCTGGGCCGGGATTCCCCTCGGCGGCCTCGTCGCCGGTGCGGCGGTGGCCCTGGTCGGCCTGATACCCAGCCTGCTCGGAGCGGGCGCCCTCTACTTCGCCACCACGACTCTGGCCGGACTGCGGCCCGAGTGGCGAGAGATGGACAAGCTCCGGGGCCACTCGGCAGGCTCGGGCGGCGAAGCCACCGGGAGCACGCAGGTGGCGGACGACAGGTGGGAGCCGGTCCCGACGCACTCGTAGGCGCGGTTCACCGGGCCGTTGGCGGGGCGGATTCGCGGGGCCGATTCGGGGAGCCGTTCGGGGGGCTGTTCGCGGCGCCGTTTCACCGGACCGGTCGGGCGATCCGATCGGCGCCCTCCGCGACCGGCGAGTGGCCCGCCCACTGGAACAGCAGGACACCCGCCAGGGCGGCGAGGGCGCACCAGGTGGAGATGAAGGCGAGCCGCCAGAACAGGGCACAGACCAGGGCCCCCACAGCGGTGACGAGGCCGAGGCGGCGCAGCAGCCGGTCGCCGCTCGCGAGGAGGGAACCGACCGTGGCCAGGAGATAGCCGGTCAGGAGGACGGCCGGGTGCGGGATGCCGACGGCGTAGACGAGGGTGTGGCCGTGCGCGGTGGCCGCCACCGGGTGGGAGGCGACAGCAACGGCGAGCGGGACGGCGACGGCCGCGCCCAGCAGGGTGAGCGCCGTGAGCACGCGCCGACGGGGTCCGGTGGTCGCGCACCACACCCCGGCCGGGACGAGCACGGGCAACAGCGGAAGGGCGATCACCGCCCAGGCGGTCCGGGCCGCTCCGGCGAGGGCCGGCGACAGCTCACCGTCCGTACCCAGCCAGACCAGCGCCTCGATCAGCTGGTGCAGACCCAGCACCAGAGGAAGCGCGGCGAGCAGTAACCGCTCCGGGTGGCCCGCCCGATGGGCGCGGACCAGACACGCCACCCCGGCCGCCGCGACCACCCCACCGGCCACGGCGTCCGCCTGCGCGCTCCAGCACATCGAGGCCTCTAGCCGGACTTCCCGTGTCCGTCGTCGGGGCCGCCGTGGGATCCGGTGCCGTCCTCGGACCGGCCGTCGGGTCCGTCCGCCGACCGGCCCTCGGAAGGCCCGCCCGTACCGTTCGCCGAACCGCCCCCCGCGTCGGCCTCCGCGCCGTTCCCCGCGTCGGCCTCCGCACCGGTCTCAGGGGCCGCCCCGATGCTCTCCAAGGTGTCGCGGACGGTACCGGGCATCGCCGGGTGTCGGCCGATCACGATCACCCCGACGACGATCGCGAGCATCCCGGCCGACTGCCAGGCCAGCGCGCTCGGAGTGGTCCGCAGCCGGTCGCCGAGGAAGCCGACCGCGCAGGCGATCCCGGCCAGCGGCTGGGCGGCGGTCAGCGCCGGCAGCGACATCCGCAGCGGCGCGGCCTCGAAGGCGCTCTGCACGAGCAGCAGGCCGACCACGCCCGCCACGACCACCGCGTACGGCTGCCAGCTGCGCAGCACGGCCGACAGCCCCTCGTGGTCGAGGCGTTGGGTGGTGGTCCGGGTGAGCGCGTCCTGGAGGCCGTACAGCAGTCCGGCCGCGAGTGCCAGCAGCGTCGCCTCCTCGAACAGCGGCAGCCGCCGGGCCATCGACACCAACAGCACGACCAGTCCGACCACCGTGCCGACCACCAGCCAGTGCCGCAGCTCCCCGGCGGGCGCCCCACCGCCCGTCGGCTTCCCGGCCACGATGAAGGCCGTCACCCCGAGTCCGAGCAGCAACACCCCGGCCCAGCCCGAGCGGCCCAGGGTCTGACCGGTCAGCATCCGGGCGAGCGCCATGGCGAACAGCAGATTGGTGGCCAGCAGCGGTTCGACCAGGGAGACCTCGCCCTGGTTGAGTGCGAGCGCGGAGAGGATCAGCCCGCTGACCATGAATCCGGTGCCGAGCAGCCATTGGGGCATCCGCATCAGGTCGAGCAGCAGCCGCCACCGCAGGAGGTCGGCACGGGGGGCCCGCTGCGCCGCGTGCTGCTGGAGGACGAAACCGAGACCCAGACAACAGGCCGCGCTGAGGGCGAGAAGGAAGACCGCCACAGGGGGACCACCAGGTTGTCGCTGCCCGCGCCGCGCCGACGGGTTCGAGGTGGATACGCGGTCGCGGCCCGCTTCCGTCAGCGTACCGCCGGGGCGTCGGCCGGGCCGATCGGACACGACGCGCGGGCGCCGCCCCGAACGCCCGCCGGGCCGGCAGCCGAGCCGCTGCGGGCGGCCGGGCTGCCGGCCGGGCGGTGCCACGGCGCGTGCCGGTACTGCCGTGCCCGGTGCCGTCCGCCGCGCTTGCCGCTACGGGCGGGGCAGGCGCACGCTGGTGTGAGCGGCCGCCACGGGTCACCGTCCGTGCCGCTCAGGACAGGCGCGACGGGGGCCGGCGCCAGGAGGTGTGGCATGCACAACCAGTGGGACGTGGAGCTGACATTCGACGAGGACGGCGTGCACACGGCGTGCGACGCCAGGCTGACGGGCGCGAGGGCGCCGGGTCTGAGCGCGCACGGCGAGGCCGTGAAGAGCGCCGACGACCGTCCGCTCGCCAGGATCGGCGAGGAGGTCGCGGCCTCCCGCGCCCTGGAGGAACTGTCCCGCAAGCTGCGGGCGCAGGCCACCGGGGAGATCGACGACGAAGGCCACCGTCCGGGGTACCTGATCTACTGACGGTGGCCACGGCGGGCAGCTACTGGCGGCGACGGCGGTCACGGTCCGGGCGGCGCGGTCGTACGGTCCACGGCCGTCCCCGCCCGGAGCGGCCCGCTGTGGCGTGCGTGGTAGGGCTCTCCTCCGGGGCTCGCCCACCGGGGGCTGTCCACCAGGTAGGGAACGGGGTGCGGCTGCGCCGGTCCGCCGTCGAGCGCAGCGTCTCCTCCCCGGCCCGGTAGGCCTCGGGCCGCTCGGCGGCCGTGCATGCTGACGCGCTACGCGCGGCCGACGGCGGCCACGGCGTCGTCCGTTCGGCCGCGGTACGGCCCGGGTGGCGGCGACGCCAGACCCCCGCCGTCACATCCCACGGCCTCGTCGCACCGGCCACCAGCCGGTCCGGTTGGTGGCGCAGCACTCAGCGCTCGATGGTGTCCAGTCGGGTGGCGCGGAACCGGCGAAGCGCCGGCCCCGGCCTCCACGCCCCGACCGCCCCAGGCGAGCTCGGGGCGGTCGTGACGCACTTTCAGCACCTTCAACCGGCCCGCGCCGGTGCCCGCTCGGTGAGGGGCAGGCCGACGGGGCGCCGTCGACCGGGGGCAGCCGACCGGAGGCTCCGGCCCGGAGCCGGCAGCGCATCCGGGTGTCCGGTGCCGGGCCGCGCACGGTCGGCGCTCCCGCTGCTGCTGCCGACGACGGGAGGGTGCGGTGGGTGCCGGCGGGCAGCAGTCGGTCGTCAGCCCCTGGAGAGGAAGTCGACGAGGCGTCGGTTGACCTCGGTGGCGGCGGCCATCGGCAGGTTGTGGTGGGTGGCGTCCGGGAGGACGGCGACCTCCGCCGACGGGAGGGCGCGGCGGCCCGTCTCGGCGACGCGGGCCGAGTGGTGGGTGCGGCTCCGGGCGGCGAGGAGGGTGAGGACCGGGGTGGTGAGGGCGCCGAGGCGGGCGGGGGTGGGGCGGGGGCCGGTGACGACCCGGGAGGCCGGGAAGTCGGCGTAGCCGAGGGCGTAGACCTCGCGCCAGTCGGGGTCGAGGTGGGCACCGCCGCCGGTCTCCCAGTCGAGGAAGGAGCGGGCGCGGTCCGGGGTGCGGCCGGGGAGGAAGAGGGGGACGGCGTGCAGCAGGTAGCCGGGGCGGAAACCGGCGAAGCACAGGCTGGGGTCGAGCAGGGTGAGCCGGCCGACCCGCGCGGGGGCGTGCAGGGCGTACTCCAGGGCGATCCAGCCGCCGTAAGAGTGGCCGCAGAGGTCGGCCTCGGGGACGTCGAGTCGGTCGAGCACGGCGTCCAGCCAGCCGAGGAGTCCGGGGACGCCGTCGAGTGCGGCGCCGTCGTGGACGCTGCGCCCGGGGTCGCCGATGAGGTCGACGGCGAGGACGCGGTGCCCGGCTTGGGCCAGGGCGGCCGCGTTGGCGAACCACATGGTGGAGGTGGCGCCGCCGCCGTGGAGGAGGACGAGCGGCCGACCGTCCCGGGGGCCGCAGGCGTTGATCCGCGTGGTGCCGTGGTCGGTGCGGACGGTGAGGGCCTCGACCGGGGCGGGCCAGCGGGCCAGGAGGGCGTCGTAGGCGGCGAGGAAGGTGGCGGTGCGGGCGGACAATGTCGGGCCTCCGCGGGTGTGGTGTGATGGCGTGCGGAACCACTCGCTCGGCAAGTATCTCGCCGAGTGAGTACCTCGCTCAACAACTATCTCGCTGATCGAGAGAATCATGACACGGGCCTGCCCGAGGGAGGACGACAGGGTGTCCGAAGCTGAGGAACCGATGCGGCTGGTCCACCTGCTGCGCGGTCTGACGGTCGAACTCGACCTTTTCGGGGCCGAGTTCGCGTCCCGCAACGGTCTGCATCCGACCGACCTGCGCGCGCTGATCCACCTGCTGGACGCCTCCCGGGCCGGGGAGGTGGTCACCCCGGGCAGGCTCGGTGAGGCGCTGCACCTGAACTCGGCCGGCACGACCGCTCTGGTGGACCGGCTGGAGCGGCTCGGGCTGATCCGCCGCGAGCGCGACCCGCAGGACCGGCGCAGGGTGCGGCTGCTGGTGGAGGAGCGGGCGATGGAGCTGGGGCAGGGCTTCTTCGGCGGGTTGATCGGCGATCTGCTCGCCGAGATGCGGCGGTTCGACCCGGCGGAACTGGCCACGGCCCGGCGCTTCCTGGAGGCCATGACCGGGGTGGTCGCCGCCGCCCGTCAGGACCGGTAGGGGGCGTCTTGGCGGTCATGTGAGCCAGGTGAGCGTAGGACCGCCAGGGGGAGGCGGGGCCTACGCCGGCCCGAGGGTCCAGCTGATCACCGACAGCGTCGCCATCGACGCCAGCGTCGACCAGAGCACCGCGTCCCGGGCGAGCACCGTGCCCTGCCCGTACTCGCGGGCATAGGTGTACACGTTCTGCGCGGTCGGCAGTGCGGAGAACAGGACGACGGTGAGGAGTTGGTGGGCGGGCAGGTGGAGCAGCGGGCCGGCCACGGCGAGTGCGACGAGCGGCTGGAGCAGGGTCTTGATCGCGACGGTCAGTCCGACCTCGGCCCGCCGGGAACGGCCGTCCGCCGGCGGTCGGTTGTGCAGCGAGATGCCGAGGGCTATCAGGGCGGTCGGCACGCCGGCGCCGCCCAGCAGTTCGCAGGAACGATTCAGCTCGGCGGGCAGGTGCACCCCGGTCGCCGAGACGACGGCGCCGAGTGCGGTGGCGAGCAGGATCGGGTTGCGCACCGGCAGGGTCAACAGGGCCCGGCGGCCGGCCGCGCCACCGTCCAGCACGGCGAGGACGGCGGGGGTGACCAGCAGGATCTGGAACAGCACCACGGGCGCCACGAAGGAGGCGTCACCGACGACCTGCACGGCCACCGGGATGCCCAGGTTGGCGGAGTTGACGTACCCCGAGGCCATCGCGCCGATCGCCAGTTCGCCGGGCTTGCGCCGGAAGAGAAAGTGCCCGGCGAGCAGTCCGAGGCCGGTCGCGACGGCGGTGCCGGCGGCGAAGGCCAGCATCGACGGGTTCGCGAAGCGCCCCAGCGGGGTGCGGGCGATCATCAGGAAGAGCGCGGCCGGCATCGCCACGTGGAAGACGAACCGGTTGAGCACCGCCTCGGCGTGCGGTCCGAGCAGGCCGGTGCGGCCGACGAGGTAACCGACCGCGGTGAGCGCCCAGATCGGGGCGAAGCCGGACAGCAGCGGATGCAGGGATGGCATGGTTCCTCGGATCGCTCGGACGTGTCTGCCGGGTGCGGCGGGGGTCGCCCGCCGGAGGCTTCGACCCGCGAGCCGGTGGACCCCCTGAGCCGCTGAACCCCCGGGGCAGTAAACCAGTGGCCGCCGGCCCGGCGATCACGGGCCTACGATGGGCGAGCAGCCGAGGGGCGACGCGAGGGGTGAACCGTGGAGGACCAGTACCTGAGCCTGTCCGAGGTGGAGGCGATCGCACGCCGCGCCCACCGGGGGCAGGTGGACAAGAACGGCCACCCGTACGGCGAGCACATCGCGGCGGTCGCGCACGGGACGGCCGCCCGCGGGGGCAGCGAGGCGCAGATCGCCGCGGGCTGGCTGCACGACACGGTCGAGGACGACCGGTTGAGCCGGGAATGGCTGGCGGGGGCCGCGTTGTCCGAGGAGACCAAGACGATCGTGGACGCGCTCACCCGGCGCTCGGAGGAGCCGCTGGAGGAGTACACCGCGCGGATCCTGGCCACGCCGGGCGCGCTGTTGGTCAAGCGTGCCGATCTGGCCCACAACTCCGACCCGGCCCGGCTGGCCTCGCTGGACCGGGCGACCGCCGAGCGGCTGGCCGCCAAGTACACGCGGATGCGCGAGCTGCTGGGGCTGACGGGGGAGCTGTGACACCCGGCGGGCTCCCGGCTTCCGGCTGTCGGCTTGCGGCCTCAACGCGGGGCGGGCCGTAGCGGAAGGGTCGTCGCGGCAGGCCGGGGGTGCCCGGGGAACCACGAGAGGGCCCGGGCCCGCGGATCGCGCGGGTCCGGGCCCTCTCGGGCACCCCGGTGGTCCCTGTCCGACCCCCGGGGTGAGGGGAGTGGTCAGGGGCAGGAGGGAATCAGTGAGCCGATGGGGTCCGGCTTAGTACCAGTGGTGGTTCTGCCAGAAGGACCAGGCGGCGTTCGGGCTGCCGTAGCGGGAGTTCATGTAGTCGTAGGCCCACTTGATCTGGGTCTTGGGGTTGGTCTTCCAGTCGGCACCGGCCGAGGCCATCTTGGAGCCCGGCAGTGCCTGGCCCAGGCCGTAGGCGCCCGAGCTCGGGTTGGTCGCGGTCACGTTCCAACTGGACTCGTGGGAGATGATCTGGTTGAACGAGGCCAGCTGGCTCGCCGGGACGATCTGGGCGGCGATGGTCTTCGGGGACACGGTGGCGGCGTTGGCGGTGGCGGGCAGGACACCGGCGCCCAGGGCGGTCAGACCGGCGGCGCCGGCAAGAATCGCGGCCGAAGTACGCATACGGAGCTTGAAAGCGGGCATGAAGAAGAAGACCTCAATCAGGTTGGGCCGAGTCACGCCCCGCCCAGGACCACGGCCGGACAGGGGCCGAAACGGTTGCGGGGCGTGACTCAGCGACAAGCCATTCACCGGCGGGACAGGAGCCGGTGTGGCTGGCGACGAGAGCCATTGTTGACAGACCGGATCGGCCACCGCCAAGACCCTCTCGTTACGACCGACAGTCGTAGGCGAGCGGCCGCCGTGGATTCGAAGGGCCGGTCGCGCGGAGCGCGCGGACCGGCTCTGACGTGTGCCGACGTGGGGGGCTCGGGGGGCGGGCCGATCGGGCCGATGGTTCGGGCAGGCCTACTACAGTCCGTCGTGGACGTTGATTCCGTGTGAGCGCACTCACCGTTTGAGTCCCGGAAGCCGTCACCCGCGGGTCCTGCGGGAGCACTTTGGGTACAGACGATCAACCCGGTGCTGAGACCGGCACCACACCCGGAGCGCGCGATCGCCGCAGGTCACACCCACTTCCGAGCGGGCCCGGTCAGCGCAGGTCGCCCAGCCGCCGGTGCCGTACCGCCCGGGCCGCGAGCCGGTCCGTCTCGGTGGACGCCGCGAGGGTGCCGAGCGTCGTGCCGACCGCGTGTCCGAGCCGGGCGCAGAAGGCCTCCGGCTCGTCGGCCGCGTCCGGCAGCTCCGGGACCACCTCGTCCACGAGCCCGACCTCCGCGAGGTGGTGCGCCCCGATCCCCTGCGCCCGGGCCAGCTCGGCGGCATGCACGCCGTCCCGGTGGACGATCGCCGAGGCGCCCTCCGGTGGCAGTGGCGCCAGCCAGGCGTGACCGGCGGCGAGCACCCGGTCGGCCGGGAGCAGTGCGAGCGCTCCGCCGCCCGAGCCCTGGCCGAGCAGCACCGCGAGGACGGGGGTGCGCAGTGCGAGCAGGGTGGTCAGGCAGTGCGCGATCTCCACCGCGATGCCGTCCCGCTCGGCCTCGGCGGACAGCTCGGCCCCCGCTGTGTCCACCACGGTCACCAGGGGGAGCCCGAGCTGCTCGGCCAGGCGCGCGGTACGGCGGACGGCCCGAAGATCGTCCGCGGTGAACGGGCGCTCGTGCTCCGCGGACTGCCGTTGCTGGCCGACCACCAGGACGGGCCGGCCGCCGAGGACGGCGAGCGCGCGGACCAGGGCGCCGCCGCGGCCACCCGGGGAATCCAGCAGCACCAGCTCCTCGGTGGTGCGCCGCAGCAGCTCGCGGGTGCCCGGGCGGTCGGGGCGGCGGGTACGGCGGACGGAGTCCCAGGCGTCCGGGCGCCCGGGTGCGGCGTCGGGGGCCTCCGCCGGAGGGGTGCCCGTGCCGGTGTCCGCGGCCGTGTCCGTATAAGGGGTGTCCGTACAAGGGGTGTCGGTGGAAGGGGCGCCCGGGGGAGGCGGCGGCGTCGCGGTGAGGACAGCGAGCGTGCGGCGCACCAGCTCGCGCAGCTCCTGCGGCGGGACGACGGCGTCCACCAGTCCCCGCGCGGCCAGCGTCTCGGCCCGCTGGACATCCGGCGGCAGCTCCACGCCGCGCAGCTCCTCGTACACCCGCGGGCCGAGGAAGCCCAGGCGGGCGCCCGGTTCGGCGA
The DNA here is from genome assembly GCF_044767225.1 of Kitasatospora sp. NPDC101447. NCBI lineage: Bacteria > Bacillati > Actinomycetota > Actinomycetes > Kitasatosporales > Streptomycetaceae > Kitasatospora > Kitasatospora sp. NPDC101447. The sequence continues at coordinate 57,364 of NZ_JBIWNL010000024.1, read as the reverse complement.
ACACCAGCTGGCCGAGGGTGCCCCAGGAGGCGAAGACCCCGCCCATGGTGGGGTTGCGCAGATAGGTGAGGTAGGGCAGTCCCGCCGCGCGGTGGGCCTGGACGGCGGCGGTGATCCGCAGCATGCAGAGGAACGCCGCGGAGCCCTCCTGCATGCGGGTGCCGCCGGAGACCGGCAGGGCGAGCAGCGGCAGGCGCTCGGCGGTGGCGCGTTCGACGGCCCGGGTGATCCGCTCGGCGGTCGCGACGCCGATCGAGCCGCCGAGGAAGCCGAACTCGGAGGCGACCAGGGCGAGCGGCCGTCCGTCGATGAGGCCGCGGCCGGTGAGGACGGCCTCGTCCAGGCCGGTGCGCCCGCGGGCCCGGTCGAGCGAGGCGCGGTAGTCGGGGTCGGCGGGCGGGCCGGGCGGAGGTTCGTCCCAGTAGCGGAAGCTGCCGGGGTCGACCAGCAGGCCGATCAGCTGGTGCGCGGTGGGAGCGGTCGGCGTGGTGTGTCCGGCCGATGCGGCCTGCGCCGCAGCGGCGGGCGCCGGAGGGGTGGTCCGCGCCTTGTCGTCGTCCTCGTTCGCCGCCATGCCCACCCCGTCAGAGATCGTTCCGGTCCGTCGTGATCCGTCACTCTATGCGGCGCGGTCAGGGCGCGGCGAGAGCCCGCGGAACGGGGCGGGACGGCGTCGACGCCAGTTCGATGGCGGTCGACCCTTGAACCGTCGGGATGGTTCGTGGACGGCGCCGGAGGAGAGTCGATGCGGTCGGGATACGGTCCAAGTCGCCTCAGGTAAAGGGGAGTTACCCGCTGGTTAACATTTGGAAGGAGGGCTTCCGGAGTTGACGGTGTATCGCCACACTGGGGGACATGACTCGCACTCTACGCGCGTGGAAGTCCCGCGCTGCCGCCGTCACCGCCGTCGCCCTGATGACCCTCGCGCCGGTCGCCGTCGCCACCGACGCGCACGCCGTCAGTGGTTCGGTGTGCCTCTCCGCACTCCCGTCCGAGGCCGCCGACACCCTCGACCTGATCGCCTCCGACGGGCCGTTCCCCTACTCCCAGGACGGCGTGGTCTTCCAGAACAGAGAGCACGTCCTGCCCAGCGAGTACTACGGGTACTACCACGAGTACACCGTCGTCACCCCGGGCTCGCCGACCCGCGGCGCCCGCCGGATCGTGACCGGCCAGAACGACCAGGAGGACTACTACACCGGCGACCACTACGCCACGTTCTACCTGGTCGACCAGAGCTGCTGACCCTCCCGGTACGGCGGTGGCCCCGGCGTACTTCCCCGCCGGGGTCACCGTGGTACCGCCGCGGCGCCGCTGCCGGACCACTGCCGTACCCCTCATGACCCGCCGGATCACCGCCGTGCCCGCCGTGCCCTGCCGCACCCCGGAGGTGCCCGGCCTTCGCGGGCGCAGCGCCGGTCAGAGCTCCGACGGCCCCCAGGCCTCCACCACCAGCTCGTCCCCGACCCGCAGCGTGCCCGGCCGCAGCACGGCGAACTTGCTGCCGAACGCCACCCCGCCCGCCGCCGCCCTGCGGTACCGGGCCAGCGTCCGCAACGGCTCCGGGCCGACCTTGGCACCGCTGGACTGGTCCACCATCGTCACCGCGCAGCGGATCGCCAGCTTGGCGTAACCCAACTCGGCGCCGCCCACCGCGATCCGTCGGGTCAGGTCCTCGGTGTGCGGCTCCGACCAGCCGTCCACCACCAGGTTCGGGCGGAACCGCTCCGCGGACAACGCGGGAGCGCCGGACACCGCGTTGAAGCCGTCCAGCGTGGAACGGGACAGCAGGTGCACGGCGCAGCTGTCGGCGTAGCCGGAGGTGCCCGGGGTCAGGCCGTCCGTCACCCGGTCGTGCTCGGGCGGCACCCGGACCAGCCGGCTGCGCGCACCCAGCACCTCGGACAGCCAGCCGGCGGCCTCGTCGCCCTGGTCGATGCCGAGGAACGGTGCGCCGAACAACCGGACCTCGCGGCGCGGCCCGTCGGAATCGACCCCGACCGCCACCGGCTCCACCCCCGCGGCGGCGAGTCGCAGCAGACGCCCGTCGTCCTCGACCGCCGGACGGACGGCGGCCAGCAATGGGTCCCGGCGCTGGGAACGGAACACGCCCCCCTCGTCCACCACCATGAACGCCCGGTCGTGGGCCAACCCCGCCCGGGTCAACTCGGCCCGCTCCACCGAGACCCCGGCACACCCCTTCACCGGGTAGTACCGCAACTCCGTCACCCTCGCCATGACTTCCCCCGATCATCCTGGACTCGACGACTCCGTAGGGTAATTGAGAGACGTGACAGGAGGTGCGGGTGTGACCCGGCGGCGTGCACGCGGTGACGGGGGGCGGAGCCGCCGGACGGCACGCCGTCCCCGACCGCGCGCTTGCTAGGGTCGGGTGCATGGCACCGAGCAGCGCGAACCCTCCGGGACGGCTCCGGCGAGACGCGCAGCGCAACCGCGACCTGCTGCTCGCCGCCGCCCGCGACATGTTCTCCCGGCACGGCCTGGACGTGCCGCTGGACCAGATCGCCAAGGAGGCCGGCGTCGGCAACGCCACCCTCTACCGGCACTTCCCGACCCGCGAGGAACTGATCGGCGAGGTGTTCGCGGACGTCGGCGCCGGCCTGGCCGCCGCCGGGGAGGAAGCGCTCTCCGCCGAGGACGCCTGGACCGGCCTCGAACGGTACTTCGAGCAGATCTTCGCACTCGTCGCCGCCGACCAGGGCATCAACGACCTGGTCACCCAGGCCATTCCGGTCATCCCCGGCATGATCGAGATCAGTCGGCAGCACGCCACCACCGTCGGCGGCCTCATCGCCCGCGCCCAGGAACAGGGCACCATGCGCCGCGACGTGGGCACCATGGACCTGCTGTTCCTGCTGGGCCCGCTCTGCCGCGCCCTGCCCGCCACCACCGAGCTGCGCCCCGACCTCTGGCGCCGCTACCTCGCCCTCCTCCTCGACGGCTTCCGCACCCAGGCCACCCACCCGCTGCCGGTCCCGCCGATCGGCGAGGAACACCTCGACCGGATGTTCGCGGACCTCTGGGAGGCGGAGCCCCCGCAGGCCTGAGCGAGCGGCGTCCGGGGCGCGGTCCCCTCGGCACGGGGTTCTTCGGCGCGGCTTCCCTTGATGCGGGGTTCCTCGGCATCAGGGACGCGTACGGAACGGCAAGCTCCGCGTCAGGGCCTCGTCAACGGGCGGCGGGCGCGCGGTCGCGGGGCGTTTTGCTGAGGTGCGACGGAGCGCTCGCACGCGGATGGTCCGCCGGTCGGGCCGCTTCGACCGGTTCGGCCGCGGCGAGGGTGCGGCAGGAGAGGCAGGGGCGGGGCATGGCGGACAGCGCGGACGGCGTCGACAGCATGGCGGGCACGGCGGGCGTGGCCGGCGAGGCCGGCGGTGCGGACGAGGGCCGGTTCGTGGTCGGCCTCAGCGGCTCGCTCGGCAGCCTCGCCGCCCTCCACCACGCCGTCGCCGAGGCCCGGCGTACGGACTCCGAGGTGCTCGCGGTGCTCTGCTGGACGCCGCCGGGCGACGAACTCGGCTACCGCCGCACCCCTTGCCCGCCGGTCATCACCGCCGGTCGCGACGACGCCGTGGCCCGGCTGCGGCAGGCCCTCGACGAGGCCTTCGCCGGCCGGTACGCGGGTGTCCGACTCCGCTGCCAGGCCGTCCGGGGCGACACCGGCCACACCCTGGTGCGGTGCGCCGACCGCCCCGGCGACCTACTCGTCCTCGGCGCCGGGCGCGAACGCGGCCGCCTCGCCCGGCTGGTGCACCCCTCGGTCACCGCCTACTGCGTCCGGCACGCGACCTGCCCGGTGCTGGCGGTCCCGCACCCTCCGTTGCTCCGGGACCTGCGGACGCTGGAGCACGGGTACCGTCGGTGGGCGCCGGCGGCGCGGAACTGACCGGCGGGTGACGGCGGGTGGATCACAGCCGGTGGATCACAGCCGGTGACCCGCGATCCGCCGCAACGGCCGGAGCGGGCAGCCGTCCGTGCCGTACCCGCCGTCGCCCACCTCGCGGTGGCGGCGGACCAGCCGATCGTCCCGTCCGGCCACGACAGCCCCCCCGTGTCACGACAGACCGGCCGCCTCGGCGAGGACGGCGGCGGTGCGGCGGCCGGCCTCCAGGGTGTCGGCGTCAGTGGCGGGGAGGCAGCGCCGGGCCTCGGGGCTGTAGGCGGTCATCACCACGCCGGCGTGATCGGTGGGGAGTTCGAGCAGCGCGGCGGTCGGGACGGCAGCGGCCAGCTTGCGGGTGTGCTCGACGTCCACGATCTCGTCCGCCGTGCCGTGCACCAGCCAGATCGGGACCGGGGAGGGGCCCGAGGCCAGGTGGTCGATCGGGGCGTCGCCGGTGGTGACGGCCGGGTCGGTGTACTGCGAGGCGATGCCGACGGCGGCGCTGGGGCGGAGTTCGGCCGGGGTGTCCGGGTGGGTGGCGAGCGCGATCGCCTCCCGGCCGCCGAGCGACCAGCCGGCCAGCACGAGGCGCGCCGGATTCCCACCGAAATCGGCCGCGATACGGCGGGCATGGGCGAGGGAGGCGCGGAGTTCGGCGGCGCCGCCGTCCGCCTGCCGGCAACTCCAGTCCGGGACGAGCACCAGCAGCCCGCGGGCGGCGGCCTCCCGGGCCAACGGGCGCAGCACATCCCGCTCGTTCGGGCCGCTGCCGTGCCAGAGCAGGACGACGGGAGCCGGCCCGGCGGCACCCGTGGTCGGCCGGTGCACGTCCGACAACCGCCCGTGCGCGTACGGAACGACCTCGAATGGTGCGCTGTCCATGAAGGGTTTGCCTCCGATTCGGTGACTGATCACTGAGCTGGTACTGTACTTCCTGTCGCGAGGGAGATGATTTCTCGTCAGGCGTCAGTGGTGCTACCAGAGCACGTCCTACTTTCAGTAGGAAGAGTCCGTGCGATCCGGGCCTGGCGCTCTGCATTCGGATGGGGTTCGGTGCCTTTCAGGGGTGCCGGGCCCCATTCGTGCTTTCCGAGGGTGGGGTTTGCGGGTGGGTGTTTCCCGGGATTCCGTATTCGCTCGTCGGGGTGCTAATGTTTCTCCTGTCGCGAGGGAGATGATTCCTCGTCAGGCGTCAGTGGTGCTACCAGAGCACGTCCTACTTTCAGTAGGAAGAGTCCGTGCAATCCGGGCCTGGCGCTCTACATTCGGATGGGGTTCGGTGCCTTTCAGAGGTGCCGGGCCCCATTCGCGTTTTCCAGGCGGGCCAGTTCCTCGCTGCTGAGTACCAACTCCCCTGCGGTGGCCGAGTCGCGGATCGTCTCGGGGCGGCTGGCGCCGGGGATCGGGATGGTGACCGGGGAGGTGGCCAGCAGCCAGGCGAGGGCGACGCGCTGCGGGCTGACTCCGCGGTCGGCGGCGACGGCCGCGAATTCCCGGCCGGCCCCGCCGAGTTCGGCGGAGCGGCCGATGCCGCCGAGGGGGCTCCACGGGAGGAAGGCCAGGCCCAGTTCGGTGCACAGGTCCAGCACCGGCTGGTGCTTGCGGACGGCGGGGGAGTACTCGTTCTGGACGGAGACCAGGGCGTCGCCGAGGATCTCCCGGGCGAGCCGGACCTGCGCCACGTCGACGTTGGAGATGCCGGCCGCGCGGATCTTGCCCTCCTCGTAGAGCTCCCGGACGGCGCCGAGCGAATCGGCGTACGGGACGTTCCGGTCCGGGTGGTGCTGCTGGTAGAGGTCGATCGCCTCGACGCCGAGGCGGCGCAGTGAGCCCTCGCAGGCGCGCTTGAGGTGGGCCGGGTCGCCGTTGACGGTCCAGGTGCCGTCGCCGGGGCGGCCGCGGCCGCCCTTGGTGGCGACCAGGACCCGGTCGGCGTCCGGGCCGTAGGCGGCGAGGGCCCGGGCGATCAGTTCCTCGTTGTGGCCGTACTCGTCGGCGTGCCAGTGGTACGAGTCGGCGGTGTCGATGAGGGTGACGCCGGCGTCCAGCGCGGCGTGGACGGTGGCGATGGCGCGGGCCTCGTCGGGGCGGTTCTCGACGGAGAGCGGCATCGCGCCGAGGCCGATGGCGCTGGTCCGGACGGTGCCGAGGAGGCGGGTCGTCGTGGTGGTGGTCATGCGGGGAGCTCCTGTCCACGGGTGGCGGCGATCAGGCCGGGCAGCCAGTCGCGGGTGTGCGAGAGGGGGTGGCCGAGCCGGCGGGCCCGGGAGTTGTCCATGCCGTAGTAGTGGTCGAAGGAGAACGGCGAGGCCTGCTGCCCGGGTTCGGGTACGGCGGTGCGGTACGGGCGGCCGGCGGCGAGCAGGTCGCAGAGGTCGGTGGCGGTCAGTTCGCCGTCCGAGGCGAGGTTGACGGGGCCGGTGAACCGTTCGCCCGCCGCCCAGGCGAGGAAGGCGGCGGCCTCGTCCTCGTGGGTGTAGGACGAGGGCAGGTTCTCCGGGTGCACCAGTACGGGCAGGCCGGCCTCGATCCGTTCGGTGTAGTGGGCCAGCCGCCCGGTGAAGTCGGCGGTGCCGAGGACGTGCCCGAGCCGGACGGTGACGAACGGGAAGGGCGCGCCGCGGGTGAACACGGCCTCCGCCTGGCGCTTGCCCTCGCCGTACGAGGACTCGACGAACTCGGCTTCAGTCCAAGGGAGTTCGAGTCGGACCGGCCACTCGGCCGGGTCGACGGCGGACTCGGCGAGCGGGCGGTCCGCCGGGCGGGGCTCGCCGGTGTCGTAGACCTCGATCGTGGAGGTCATCAGGTAGCGGCCGGTCCGTCCGGCGAAGGCGCGGACGGCGAGTTCGGCCTGTTGCGGGGTGTAGCAGACCTGGTCGATCACCGTGTCGAAGTCCTGCCCGGCGAGTGCGCTGGTCAGCGCCGCCTCGTCCGTGCGGTCGGCGACGAGCCGGGTGACACCGGGAGGCGGCGGTGTCGAGCCCCGGTTGAGCACGCTGACCCGGACTCCGGAGTCGCGCAGCCGGGTGACCAACTGCCGTCCGAAGTAGCGGTTTCCCCCGATGACGAGCACGTTTTCCATGCCCACAAGTGTTATGGTGCGGCGCGGTTCGATGAAGGGGTGATCATGGGAGTTCAGGCGCTGCGACCGAAAGACCGACGGCAGTCCGGGGGTTCGGCCGACGATTCGTCGGTGGGCTCCCGGAGCGGCGTCGGCGGGGGTCTGGACGCGGTCGACCTGGGGCTGCTGGAGCTGCTCCAGTCCGACGGGCGGATCACGCTCAGCGAGCTGGGCCGGCGGGTCAACCTCAGCCCGGCCGCGGTCGGCGAGCGGGTGCGCCGGCTGGAGGCGAGCGGCACGATCACCGGCTACGCGGCCCTGGTCGCGCCGGAGCGGCTGGGCTACGGCATCCGCGCCTTCGTGCGGGTCTCGCCGCACGCCCGGATGACGGTGAAGTACCTGCGCAGTCAGGACCTGCTGAGCCGGCCGGAGGTGCTGGAGGTGCACCACGTGATCGGCGAGGACTGCTGGGTGTTCAAGGTCGCCGCCCGGGACACCGCCCACCTGGAGGAGCTGATCGAGGCGATCTCGGTGCTCGGCCGGACGACCACCTCGGTGATCCTGTCGTCGCCGGTGGACCAGCGGGCGCTGCTGCCTTCGGACTGACGGAGCGCCGGAGGGCACGCGTGAACGCGAGTGGGAACGCACGCGGGAACGCGCTCCGGAACACACGCGGGAACGCGAGCGAGGACGCGTTCACGACGGCTGCCGGTCGGAGCCCAGCTCGCGCGAGATCCGCAGGCCGACCTGCGCCACGACCGGCCCGAGCGCCCGCACCCGGGCGGCCGTCATCCGGGAGGTGAGCCCGGAGACGGAGAGCGCCGCCGTCACCTCCCCGGTGTGGTCGAAGATCGGCGCGGCGACGCACCGCACCTCGGGCTCGTTCTCCCGGTCGTCGATGGAGTAGCCGCGGGCGCGGATCCGGGCGAGGTCGGCGCGCAGCCGGCTCTCGTCCGAGATGGTCCAGGCGGTCATCGGGCGCAGGCCGGCCGTGACCACCTCGGTGACGGCCTCCTCCGGCAGCCAGGCGAGGATCGCCTTTCCGGTGGCGGTGCAGTAGGCCGGGGCCCGGCTGCCGACCCGGGAGGCCATCCGGACGTTGGTCTCGTCCTCGACCTTGTCCAGGTAGACGATCCCGGGCGCCTGCCAGACCGTCAGGTGGACGGTCTCGCCGGCCTCGCGCTGGAGCCGGCGCAGGTGTTCGGCGGCGACGCTGCGCAGGTCGAGGGTGGTCAGGTAGGCCTGGCCGAGCCGCAGGGAGCCGTGGCCGAGCCGGAACCAGCCGGTCTCGCGGTCGCGGTCGAGCAGGTGCTCGTCCAGCAGCGGACCGGCCAGTCGCAGCACGGTGCTCTTGTTGAGGCCGAGGGCTTCGGCGAGTTGGGCCAGCGGCACGCCGCGCCCGTCGCCGTGGTCGCGGACGTGGCCGAGGACGGCGAGCGCGCGGCGCAGCGAGGAGGACTGGTTGCGTTCGGTCGCGGGCTTCCTGGGTGCCGTCTCCGTCATGGGTCGTTTCCCTGCTGGTGTGTTCCCGGGTGTGTTCCCTGGTGGGTTCTGCCGCAGCTCCTCCGCCTTCCGTCGTCGGCGGCGCCGGCCGTGGCGGTGGTCAGAACGTACCCGTTGGCGGTCGGAACGCCGCATCCTCGACACAACGTTGTGCAGTGCAAAACTTTCGCCGACCCCCTCTTGTTGGCGCCGATCGCCCGCGCCTAACGTCCCTGCCATCGAGCAGGCGACGTCGCCCCACCCGAGCGCTGCGCCCTGCCCCACTCCCACCACTTCACCCACCATCGGCCCCGGTCAGGGCCTGCTTCGACGTGCCCGTCCCGCGGTCAGCGGTCCGCGGCGGCGCACGTCCCGGCGGCAGCTGTCGGGAGGGGAGGTCTCCACCATGCGACTCACCGGACGGACCGCAGTGGCCGCCGTGCTCGCCGCCGGTTGCCTGGCCGCCACCGCCTGCGCGCCGGGCACCGCCTCGTCGGCGGGCGACCGGGCCGGCGACGACCGGACGGGCACCCTGCAGGTCTGGCTGTACAACGAGGCGGGCAACGCGGCCAAGGAGGCCGTGATCGCCAAGGCGGTCGGCGAGTTCCAGTCCTCCCACCAGGGCGTCACCGTGAACGTCAGCTACATCGACACCGACGCCTCGGCCCGCGCCGCCAAGATGAAGGGCGCCTTCAACGACCCCGGCAGCGCCCCCGACCTGGTCGAGTTCGGCAACACCGACCTGCCCGGCTACGTCGCCGCCGGCGGTCTCGCCGAGATCGGCGCCGAGCTGGACCGGTGGAAGGACCGGGGCGACCTCGACCCGGCCATCGCGAAGACCGCCGTGGTGGACGGCAGGACCTACGGACTGCCGTGGTGGGTCGGCGTCCGGGCGCTGTACTACCGCACCGACCTGTTCACCGACGCCGGGCTCACCCCGCCGACCTCGTACGCCGAACTGGTCGCCGCCGCCCGGAAGATCCACGCCGCGCACCCGGACACCTTCGGCATCGCGCTCGGCGGCAAGTACACCTTCGGCGCGCTGCCCTTCGTCTGGGACGCGGGCGGCGACATCGCCGCCAAGGACGGCACCGCCTTCAAGGCGGCCATCGGCTCGCCCGCCTCGCAGGCCGGGATCAAGCGCTACACCGACCTGTTCGGCGCCGACGGCTGCCCCGCGCAGCAGTGCGCGGACCTGACCGGCGGCAAGACCGTCGACCTGTTCGCGGCCGGGAAGTCGGCGATGGCGATCCTGCTCAACTCCAACCGCGGCAAGGTGGACGCGGGCGCGGCCAAGGGGAAGTACGGCGTGGTGCCGCTGCCCGGCGAGAAGGCCGGCTCCATCGCCCCCGCCTTCGCCGGCGGCAACAACCTGGGCGTCATGAAGGCGGCCAGGCACCGCACGCTCGCCGTCGAGTTCGCCGAACTGCTGGCGGGTCCGGCCTACCAGGAGCAGATGTACGACGCGATGGGCAACCTGCCGACGCTGACGTCCGTCAGCGGCAGGGTCGCGGCCAAGGACGCGTTCCTGAAGCCGTTCACCGACACCATCGCGGCCGGCACCAGGTTCGTGCCGCTGGACCGGGCGTGGGCGCAGATCGACGCCCAGTCGGTGATCCCGACGCTGCTCCAGCAGGTCGTCACCGGCAAGGCGGACGTGGCCAGGGCCTCCGCCGACGCCGCGGCGCAGATCGACTCGGCCTTCGCCGCGCACTGACAGCCGCGCTGACAGTCGCGCGCCGACAGCCGAGCCATGGCAGCCGCGCCTTGACGGTCCCCCTACCGGTTCGTCACAGAGAGCAGGTCCGCACGTGTCCGCATCCACCACGACCGCGCCGCCGGTGCCGCCCTCCCCGCAGCGGCGGCGTGGGAGCAGAGCGTCGGCCGCACCCCCGGGTGGCCGGCGCCGCAGGCCCCCGTTGCTGCTGCTCCTGCCGGCCGCGGTGATCCTGATCCCGCTGGTCGGCTACCCGATCTACCAGCTCGGGCTGCTGTCCGTCCTGGACTTCGGGCAGCCCCAGGCGTCCGGCGGCGCACCGACCTCCTTCGTCGGCCTCGGTAACTACACGCAGATCCTGGAGGACGACCAGTTCTGGTCGGTGCTGCTGCAGACGGTCGGCTTCGCCGCGTTCTGCGTGCTCGCCACCCTGGCCGTCGGCGCCGCTCTCGCGGTGCTGCTCACCAAGGTCGGCCGGTGGCCGCGGCTGGTGCTGACCACCGCGGCGATGGCCGCCTGGGCGGCGCCGGCGATGACCGGCTCGACGGTGTGGAGCTTCCTGTTCGACACCAACCTGGGCCTGGTCAACCACACCCTGGAACGGATCGGGCTCTCGGGCTTTCACGAGTTCAACTGGTTCTACGACAAGTGGACAGCGTTCCTGGTCGTCGGCGCCGTGGTGGTGTGGCACTCCTTCCCGTTCGTGATGGTCACCCTCTACGCGGGCATCCGCGCCATCCCGGAGGAGGTCCTGGAGGCGGCCGCGCTGGACGGCGCCAACACCTGGACCACCTTCCGCCGGGTCACCGCGCCGATGCTGCGGCCGATCCTGACGATCGTGGTGATCCAGTCGGTGATCTGGGACTTCAAGGTCTTCACCCAGATCTACGTCATGACGGAAGGCGGCGGCATCGCCGGCCAGAACCTGGTGCTCAACGTGTACGCGTACCAGAAGGCGTTCGCCTCCTCGCAGTACGGGCTGGGCGCGGCGATCGGCGTGATCATGCTGTTGATCCTGGTGATCCCGACGGTCCTCTACATCCGCAGCCTGCGACGGACGGGGAACGAGCTGTGAACTCCCTTCGCAACGCCCGCAGTCGGTGGCGGCTCGGCGCTGACGCGGCCGCGGTCCTGCTGGCCGTCGTCACCGCCTTCCCGATCTACTGGATGGTGCTCTCGGCCTTCAAACCCAAGGGCGAGGTGCAGTCGCTGGACCCGAGGCCGTGGACCGCCCACCCCACGCTGCAGAGCTTCCGCCAGGTGCTCGGCGTGGACGGCTTCGGCCGGTACTTCGCGAACAGCCTGCTGGTGGCGCTGTCGGTGGTGGTGCTCTCGGCGGTCGTGGTGTTCCTGGCTGCGGTGGCCGTGACCCGCTTCAGGTTCAGGTTCCGCACCACCGTCATGGTGATGTTCCTGATCGCCCAGATGATCCCGGTCGAGGCGCTGACCATCCCGCTGTTCTTCATGTTCCGGGACGCCGGGCGGTTCGTCCCAGGCATCGGGCTGAACACCCTGGCCTCGCTGGTCCTGGTGCAGTTGGCGTTCTCCCTGCCGTTCGGGATCTGGATGATGCGCGGGTTCGTCGCCGCCGTCCCGGTCTCGATCGAGGAGGCCGCGCAGATCGACGGCGCCGGCCGCGCCCGCATCCTGTGGCGGATCCTGCTGCCGCTGGTGGCTCCGGGCCTCGCCGCGACCAGCGTGTTCTCCTTCATCACGGCGTGGAACGACTTCGTCTTCGCCAAGACGTTCATCATCAGCGCCACGCGGAACCAGACGCTGCCGTCGGCGCTGCTGGTCTTCTTCAAGCCGGACGAGAACGACTGGGGCGGCATCATGGCGGCGTCCACGCTGATGACCGTGCCGGTGCTGGTCTTCTTCGTCGCGGTGCAGCGGAGGCTGGTGTCGGGGCTGGCGGGGGCGGTGAAGGACTGATGCGCGCGGTGATGGGCCGCCGGCGGGCGGCGGGCTCAGCCCTCCCGGTGGACGAACGCGTACGCCTCGCGGGCGAGTCGGGACCAGGACAGCGGGGAGGCCGGGTCGAGGGCGAGCCACTCGCGCATCGGGCGGCCCTTGCCCGCGTCGAAGTTCGTGCCCTCGCCCGCCGCGACCAGCTCGTCCACCCGGGCCCGCGGCAGCTTGAGGACCAGGCGGCCGGCGGACAGCATCGCGAAGATGTGACCGTCCGCCTTCAGGGCGTCGGAGCCGAAGCGGCGGCCCGGAGCCGGCGTGGTGACACCGGGGAGGCCGGCCGTCTCCCGGACGAGGTCGGCGAAGCGGTGCTCGGGGTCGAGCTGGTCACCGGTCATCTCAGGCCGCCTCCGCGGACTCGTGGGAAGGGACGGAGACCAGGACGAACACCGCGTCGGTGTCGTCCCGGACCAGCGCGGCGCGGCCGTACGGCGTCGGCTCGGGTCCGGTGAGGACGGTTCCGCCGAGGGCGCGCAGCCGGTCGGCCGCGCGGTCGGTGTCGGTGGTGCCGAACTGGGCCAGCCAGCGTGCCCGGGTGGCGGTCGGGCCTGTCGGGCCTGTCGGGCCGGTCAGGTCGGTCAGGTCGGTCAGGTCGGTCAGGTCGGCCGGGTCGGCCGGGTCGGTCGGGTCCGCGCCGGCGGCGGACGGGCCGATGCTGCAGGCCGGATGGCCGGCGGCCCGGGCGAGGGTGTGGCCCGCCTTCGGCCGGTCGTAGGTGTAGCCGAAGACGCGGCGGTAGAAGGCGCGTGCGGTGTCGGGGTCGGGGGAGAGGTGCTCGTTCCAGGCGAGGGCGCCGGGCTCGTCCACCAGGCCGGCGCCCTCGATGGTGCCCGCCTGCCAGAGGCCGAAGGCGGCGCCGAGCGGGTCGACGGCCAGTGCGGCCCGGCCCTGGTCGGGCACCTCGTACGGCTCGCGGACGATCCGGCCGTCGGCGGCGCGGACGAGCGCGGTGGTGCGGTGCAGGTCGGCGCAGGCGAGGTGGGTGGTCCAGGCGGCGGGCCGGGCCCGGTCAGGGTCCTGTCCGACGGCCGCGACCTGGGCACCGTACCGGGTGGCGACCGACTCGGCGGGGCCGGTCGGGACGAACTCCCAGTCGAACAGCGCGCCGTAGAAGCGCTGCGCGCTCGCGGCGTCCGGGGTCGTCAGGACGACCCAGCACGGGACGCCCTCGCGGTACCTGCCCGCCTTCGGCATGCCGCCCTCCTGGTGCCACCGGTCCCACTGGTCAGCGTCCGCGCCGGGCAGGTGCGCGGCAACCGGAGGCGGACGGCGCCCGCGGCGGGGGCGGACGGACCGGGGGCTCCGGCGGACGGACGGTGCGCCGGGCCGACCGGGGGCTCAGGCGACTCCGTGCGGCCGGAACTGGATGCTGATCCGCGGACCCACCGGGCGGGCGGTCTTGGGGATCGCGTGCTCCCAGGTGCGCTGGCAGGAGCCGCCCATCACCACCAGGTCGCCGTGGCCGAGCGGGCGCCGGACGACCGTCGAGCCGCCGTACCGGGGCCGCAGTGCCAGGACGCGCGGCTCGCCGACGGACAGGATCGCCACCATGGTGTCCTCGCGCGCGCCGCGCCCGATCCGGTCGCCGTGCCAGGCCACGCTGTCCCGGCCGTCCCGGTAGTAGCAGAGCCCGAGGGTGCGGAACGGCTCGCCCAGTTCGTCGGCGTAGTGCCGGCTCAGCGCTGCCCGGGCCTGTCCGAGCACCGGGTGCGGCGGCTCGGCGTCCGCCGGGTACGAGGCCAGCAGGCGGGGGACGTCCACCGTCCGCTCGTACATCTCGCGGCGCTCGGCCCGCCAGGGCACGGTGGCGGCCAGCTGTTCGAACAACTCGTCCGCGCCGTGCAGCCAGCCCGGCAGCACGTCCAGCCAGGCGTCGTCGCCGAGCACCTGCCGCCGCAGGCCGTCGAGCGGGCCGAGGTGGACGCCCTCGCGGTCCGCGTCGTCGAACAGCGAGGGCTGGAGGGGGACGGTGCCGTGCATGGGGCCAGCGTACGCCTTCATTCGAACACATGCTCGAACCGATGGTTCCGGCGATCGCCTCGGGCCGTCGTCCCGGGTCGTAGCCTGCGGGTATGGCGATCAACGGCTTCGGGGTGACCGAGTTCCAGCTGGTCCTGCTGCGCCGGATGGCGGACTTCCGGCCGGGCTCGGTCGAGGACGCGGTGCGGCGGCTGGGCGCCGACCGGGCCTCGATGCGGGAGGCGAACAAGCGGTGGCAGGCGATGGTCCGGGCGCCCCGGTTCCCGCGCGGCGCGGCCCGCCACGCCGCCGTGCTCGGGCCGGCGGAGGCGAGCGTGCCGCGCCGGATCGGGGACCTCGCGTGCACCGCGCGGCAGTGGGCGCTGCCGCTCTGGCCGGAGCTGCGCTTCGAGGTCCTGCTCGGGCCGGCGGAGATCGGCTCACCGGTGCTGAACGAGTGGCTGGTGCGGGCGCCGGGCGTCCCGGCGCCCGAGCTGCGTACGGTGGCCGACCTGGTGCCGTGGGGCTGTGTGGTGGGGGACGTCGGAGCAGCGTTCCCGACGGCCGTACCGCGGGAGGGGAGTGCGCCGACCAGGTTCCGCCTGGACTTCGAGGCTCCGGACGCCGGCGGGCGGGTGCGGGCGTGGACGGCGGACTTCACCTGGGGGCTGCTCCAGGAGGTCCGGCGGGAGGACGGCGGGCCCGCGGAGTTTGCCGATCCTTCCGAATGATGCAAGGCGACATTCAGTTAATGCCTTCGATTTGCAGGCGAGCCCGAAAGCATGGCAGCATAATCGCAGACACTGTTGAGGCTTGACATCGGAAAGTGAAGGATCATGTCGGACGGCGCCCGCGTCATCGTCGGAGTCAACGGCTCGCTGCACAGCCTGACCGCCCTGCACCGAGCGGCGGAGGAGGCCCGGATCCGGCAGGCCGTGCTGGTCCCGGTGCTCGCCTGGACGCCGGTCGGCGGCGAGCGCAACTACCGCGCGCGGCCGTGCCCGCCGCTGCTGCGCGCCTGGCAGGACCTCGCCGACGCCCGGATGGCGGCCGTGCTGGAACAGGCCTTCGGCGGGCTCCCGATCGGGGTGCCGGTGCGCCCGCTGGTCGTGCGCGGCGAGGCCGGAGCGGTGCTGACCGAGCTGGCCGACCGCCCGGGCGACCTCCTGGTGATCAGCACCGGCGAGCAGGACGGCCTGCGGGCCCGGCTGCGCCGTATGACCGGGCGCTCGGTCGCCCGCCACTGCCTGGAGCAGGCGCGCTGCGGCGTGCTCGTCGTCCCGCCGTCCACCCTGCACGAGGACCTGCGTGCGCTGCACCGCGGCATCGACCTGCGGGAGCTGGTCGCTGCCTGACGAACAGTCAGGACAGGTGAACCGAAAGGCCGTTGACCACCGTACGGGTCGGCCGCAGGTCGCGCAGCGCCTCCACCGGGCAGTCCAGCGGGTCGAGCGGCCACACCGTGAGGTCGGCGAACGCCCCCGGTCGCAGGCTGCCGCGCACGGCGCTCTCGCCGGTCAGCCGGGCGGCGTTCACGGTGTGCAGCGCGACCGCCTCGGACCGGTCGATCGCGTGCTCCGGGCCGACGATCCCGGCCGTGGTGCCCCGGGTCGTCATGCCCCACACCGAGACCATCGCGCCGTACGGGCCGACCGGGAAGTCCGAGCCGCCGGTGAGCAGCGCGCCCTCGTCCAGCCACTCGCGCAGCGGGAAGAGCGCGGCCGTGCGCTCCTCGCCCCAGGCCCGCTGCTGGGTGAGCGCGCCGTCGTGCAGCAGCGGGTGCTGGACGGTCACCGGAATGCCGAGCGCGATCGCCCTGGCCCGCTGGTCGGGGCGGGCCAGGCCGCCGTGCTCGACCACCAGCGTGCCGGGCGGCAGGCCGGGGTGGCGCTTGAGCACCCGCTCGAAGACGTCCAGCAGCACGCGCAGACCGCGGTCGCCCCAGGCGTGCACGCCGACCCGCCAACCGCGCTCGACCACCCGGTCCACCGCCGCGAGCAGCTCGTCCGGTTCCCAGAGCAGCCGGCCGTGGTAGCAGGGCTGCCCCTGGTACGGCTCCTCCATCGCGCCCGCCTCGAAGCCGCCGTCGATGCCGAACTTGACGCCCCAGAGCCGGAGTCGGTCGTCGTCACGGCCGTCCGCGCGCCAGGCGTCCATCCGCTCCAGCAGGGCGTCGACCTGCTCGGGCGTCCGGGCGGCGAAGCCGGAGACCAGCGCCCGCATCCGGACGGCGAGGGCGCCCTCGGCCCGGGCCGCGTCCAGCACGTCGAGGTCCTCGACCGGGACGAGGCAGTCGCGGACGGTGCCGATCCCGGTGGCGGCGTAGTCCGCGGAGGCCGCGCGCAGGCCGTCGATCCGCTCGGCGAGGGTGGGGCTCGGCAGCACCGGCTCGACCAGCTCGATCGCCCGGTTGATCAGCCGACCGGTGAGCCGCCCCTGCTCGTCTCGCTCGATCACTCCGCCGGGCGGGGCCTCGGTGGCCTCGGTGATCCCGGCCAGCCGCAGCGCCGCCGAGTTGAGCACCATGTTGTAGGCGCCGCGGCGCACCAGCACCGGGTGCTCGGCGGTGGCGCCGTCCAACTCGCCGGTGGTGGGCATCCGTTGCTCCGCCAGCAGCACCTCCTGCCAGTTCACCGTGGTGTGGATCCACTGCCCGGCAGGGGTGCGGGCGGCGCGCTCGCGGATCAGGTCGAGGAATCCGGCCAGGTCACGGGCCCGGTGCACGGGCACCCCGTGGACGCTCTGGGCGGCCAGGATCAGATGGGTGTGGGTGTCGTCGAAGGCGGGCAGCACGGTCGAGCCCGGGGCGTCCACGACCTCGGTGGCCGGCCCGATCAGGGCGTCCAGGCCGTCGGGGGCGGGGGAGAGCGCGGTGATCCGTCCGTCGCTCACGGCGATCGCGCGCCGCGGCGGCTCGCCGGGGACGAGGGTGTGCACGGCGGCGGCCCGGATCAGCAGATCGGCGGGGGGCTGGGGGGTCATGACGGCTCCTGGGGGTGGGACAGACCGGTGACCTTCTCGACGTACCGCAGGCTGGGCTCGGCGAGCAGTCCGTGCAACTCGGCGAAGACCGCCCGGGCCGGGACGGCGTTCCAGTCGGCGGGCAGCAGTGGGGCGGGCAGCCCGGGGTCGAGGTAGGGCAGGCGGCGCCACTGGGTGAGCATCGGGACGTAGGCGCGGAACGCCTCGGCCGGGTCGATCCGAGGCCGGTCGCCTGCTCCCGCTGCCCGGGGCGGGCCGTCCGTGTCCGGTGTCATCGGCGGGCCGTCTGCTCCCGCTGCCCGCGGCGGGCCCGGCTCGCGCAGGTCCTCGGCCACCGGGCTCCAGGCGTCGGTGAAGGCCGCGTACTGCGCCTCGATCGCCGGGAGGTCCCACCAACCCGCCACCGCCGTCCGGAGATCGGCGAAGCCGGCGTACTCGGCGGACAGGAAGAGGTGGACGTAGGCGCTCAGCCCGAGGCGCTCCAGCAGGCGGCGGGCGTCCGGCAGCAGCCGGGCGGGGGCCAGCCAGACGCCGGGGGCGGCGTTGCCGAAGCCGAGCCAGCTCAGCCGGGAGCGCAGTTGGTGGCGGTGGGCGCGCTCGGACTCGGGCACCGAGAAGACCGCCACCACCCACCCGTCGGCGAGCTCGGCGGGTTCCAGGCTGTGGAAGATCCGGCGGTCGCCCTCCTCGAACACCGGCTCCATCGCGGGGGCGAGCCGGTAGCCGGTGCCCGCGCGGCGTTCCTGGTGAAGGGTGCCGGCCTTCTTCAGCCGGGACATCGCCGAGCGGACCGCCGGGCCGTCGACGTCCAGCTCGGCCATCAGCGCGATCAGGTCGGCGATGGATATCCAGCCGCCGAGGCGGCGGACGAACTCGCCGTAGACGGTGTGGATCAGGGAACTCGGCCGGGGCGTGGTCTCCGACATGCGTGGGCGCTCCTCCCCGGCGATCGGCGGTGACCGGGCCACCGGGTGGCGACCCGGTGACCGGTGGTGATCATAGCGTCGGTCCCCGCCGGTTCAGACCTCCGCGTAGGCGCCGGAGAGCAACTGCCCGGCCCCCGGGGCGAAGGCGGGCAGGCCGAGGGCGCGGAGCAGTTGGTGGGCGGTGCAGATCGCGGCCGACACCACCGGTTTGCCCAGCTGCTGCTCGGCCTCCTCGACGGCGGACAGCGAGGGCATCTGCACGCATGCGGAGAGCACCACGGCGTCCGCCCCGGAGTGTGCGAGGCCGCGGGCGATCGCGGGCAGCCGGGCCGGGTCGTGGGCGGCCACGTCGAGGTTGTCGGCGATCTCCAGGGCGGCGTGGTCGAGCACCTCGATGCCCTCCTCGGCGAGGTAGTCGACCACCGTCCGGGCCAGCGGCCGCAGGTACGGGGTGACCATCGCGACCTTCGCCGCGCCGAGCGTCCGCAGCCCGGCGACCAGGGCCCCGGCGCTGGTGACCACGGGCGCCGGCGCACCGTTCTCCACGGTGCGCCGGTGCAGTCGCCGTTCGGCCTCGCGGTGGTAGCCGGGGCCGGTGGCCATCACGGCGACCAGGCAGGCGTAGCCGATCACGTCCACCCGGGCGTCCGAGAGCTCGGCGGCGCAGCGGTCGGACTCGCCGTCCATGGCGCGCAGTTGCTCGGGGGTGACCCTGGTCATCCGCATCCGGCTGGAGTGGAAGGTGAACCGTTCGGGGGCGACCGCCTCGCGAGCCCGCAGCAGGGCGGGGACCTCGGTCTCCATGGTGACGTTGGAGCTCGGGACGATCTGGCCGATCCGGTACGTCGACATCGCGGGAAGGGTCCTTTCGGGCGACGGAGCGGGGCGGGGGCGCGGGCTCGGCGGACCGGGCGGCCCGGCGCGCGCGGGCTCGGTGGGCCGGGCCGGGCCGGGCCGCGCAGCGGGTGGGCTCAGCGGGCGTCGATCACGGGGTTGGCGAGCGTGCCGATCCGCTCGATGGTCGCCTCGACCAGGTCGCCGGGCTGCAGGAACTGCGGCGGGACCATGCCGGCGCCGACGCCCGACGGGGAGCCGGTGGCGATCACGTCGCCCGGTTCCAGGGTGACGCCGGAGGAGATGTCGGCGATCAGCCGGGCGATGCCGAACAGCATGTGGCGGGTGTTGGAGTCCTGCCGCAGCTCGCCGTTGACCCTCAGCGAGAGGTCGAGCCGCTGCGGGTCGGGGATCTCGTCGGCGGTCACCACGACCGGGCCGAAGGGCGCGTAGCTGTCCTGGCCCTTGGAGAAGAACCACTGGCCGGAGCGGCGTTGGTCGCGGGCGCTGACGTCGTTGACGATGCTGTAGCCGAACACGTGCCGCAGGGCGTCCCGTTCGTCGACCTGGAAGGCGGGTTCGCCGATCACCACGGCGAGTTCGCACTCCCAGTCGAGCTGCTTGGTGAGGTTCGCGTTGTGCCGGATCGGCTGGCCGGGCCCGGTGACGGCGGTCGACGGCTTGCCGAACAGCACCGGGCGGTCGGGCAGTTCGCGGTCGGTGTCCAGGGTGCGGTGGGACTCGGCCACGTGCTCCACGTAGTTGAGGCCGACCCCGACGATCTTGCCGGGGCGCAGCGGTGCCCGCAGCGACACCCCGGCGAGCGGCCGGGTGTCCGGCGACCCGGCGACCAGCCGGCGTGCGGTGGCGAGCGCCGGCTCCCCGGCGCGGATCAACCCGAGGAGGCCGTCCGGCAGTCGTTCCCCGGCGGCGCCGGCGAGGGCGGTGAGGTCGGCGACCCGCTCCCCGGCGAGCAGCGCGCCGAGGCGCGGGGTGTCGTCGCCGTCCGCGAGGTAGGTCAACAGGTGCATGGTGGCGGGTCTCCTGGTCAGGCGGGGGTCGTGGTGGGCTGGTGCCCGTCGTGCTCCGGGTAGGCCTCCTCGCGGTACAGGCCGAGCGAGTGCATCACCGGGAAGTCGTTGAAGGAGAACAGGCAGGCGTCCTCGCCCTGGTCGAGGTTCGCGTGTTCGTGCCAGGCCCAGGACGGGACGACGAAGACGTCCCCCTGCTGCCACGCGAAGCGCTGCCCGGCGATCACCGAGACGCCGCGCCCCTTGGCGGCCGTGTAGACGACCGAGCCGGTGTGGCGGTGGGCGCGGGTGGCCTGGCCCGGGCGCAGCAGCTGCAGGTGGGCGGCCATGGTCGGCATCACCGGGCCGCCGGTGGCGGGGTTGGTGTACTCCATGATGACGCCGTCGTACGGCGATCCCTCGGCGGCGCGGGCGAGTTGGCACAGCGCGTGGTAGCTGGGCTCCCAGGGCCAGCCGAGCAGCGGCGAGTACGGCCGGGTCCACTTCTCGACGCCGTACGGCAGCAGGTTGCCGCCGTGGCTGAGCAGCGAGGAGTTCACCACCGGGCCGGGGCGCTGGTACAGCTCCGGGTGGACCTCGTAGAAGTTGGCGTCGAGGGTGTTGACCAGCGGGATGTCCAGGCCGTCCTGCCAGATCACCGGGGCGTCGTCGGACTCGTTGCCGTGCTCGTGCCAGGTGTTGTTGGGGGTGATCGCGAAGTCGCGCGGGCCGACCTTGAGCTTCTGGCCGTCCACGATCGTCCAGGCGCCGGTGCCCTCGTGGACGAAGCGCAGTGCGGAGGCCTGGTGGCGGTGCGCGGTCATCGCCTCGCCGGGGCCCATGATCTGCAGGCCGGTGTACAACAGGCCCACGGCGGCGCTCAGTTCGCGGCGTCCGGGGTTCACCAGCATTACCACCCGGCGGCCGGCGTCGTCGGCCTTGACCAACGGGAGCGCCTTGTGGACCAGTGGGCGCAGGTCCGCGTAGCGCCAGAGCGCCGGGACGGACTTCGGCTGCGGGTACCAGGGCTCGATCTCGTTGGCCACCGTCCACAGCGCACCGGCCTCGTGCTTGGCCAACTCCTCGTAGTAGGCGAGGAGTTCCGGGCTGTCGGTGACGCGGGCCCGGCCGATCCGGTCGTCGCCGAGGTCATTGTCGAGGTCATTGCCAAGGGTGGTGCCGAGGTCGTCGCCGTCCTCGCGGCCGGTGCCGCGGGCACGATCGTCCTGACCGGTCATGACTCCTCCTCCTCGGGGAACACCAGGGGCCGCAGCGGTCGGTCGTTCACGTGCAGCCGGAAGACGTCGAAGCGGTTGTAGTGGCCGACGATGTCGTGCATCTGCTTGGGCTGGATGCAGCGGCCGAGGTCGATCTCGGCGTGGACGATGCCCTCCTCGTCGACCAGCGGTTCGGTGACGGCGCGCCCGTCGGGGCCGAAGATCCCGGACAGCGCGCTGCGCGGGCGGGCGAGCTGCTTGCGGACCTGCTGGTCCTCGCCGGCGATCAGGTCCACGATCTCGGGCGAGATGGTGGAGCAGGAGACCACGGTGAACAGCTTGCCCTCGAAGCAGTGCGCCGCGGCGCGCACCGCGATCGCCTCCGCCATGTCGTAGTCCTCGGGGCCGACCGGCAGGGCGATGTAGCTGGCGGCGTGGACGAGTTCGCCCTGGGCCAGCAGGGTGAAGCGGGCCAGGGTGTTGGTGTTCTCGCCGCAGGCGAGCGCGCCGAGCGGGCCGACGGCGGTGCGGTGCACCTTCAGGGTGCTGCCGTCGCCCTGGGTCCAGGTCAGCTTCTCGGCCCAGGTCGGCACCAACTTGCGGTGGACGCTGAGCAGTTCGCCGTCCGAGTCGATGATCAGCAGGGTGTTGTACAGCACGCCGAGGCTGTGCCGGCCGCGCTCGTTGACGCCTATCACCAGCACCACGCCGGCCTGTCGGGCGGCGGCGCGCAGGGTGTCGACGTACGGGCCGGGGACGTCCACGGCGGCGCGGTACAGGCGCTCGTACCAGGGCGAGCCCTGCACCGGGGTCATCGTCCAGTTCCAGTACGGGTAGCCGGCCACGAAGACCTCGGGGAACACCACCAGTTCGGCGCCGCGGCCGGCCGCCTCCTGGATCAGTGCGACGGCCTTGTCGACGGTGGCGGCCGGGTCCAGGTAGACGGGGGCGGCCTGGACGGCGGCGGCGGTGAAGCGGGGCAGACGGAGCACGGGTCCTCCTCACTCCTCGGGCGGGGTCGGCCGCCAACGGCGGTGGACGGGGGCGGGCGGCTCGCGCAGCAGGTGCAGCCGCGGGGCGACCCGGTCGGCGCCCGGGCCGGGCGGCTTGCGGCTGCCCGCCCGCCAGGGCTCGGGCCAGCGGGCGCCCGGCCCGGTGTAGCCCTGGTCCGCGGCGGCGTGCAGCGTCCAGAGCGGGTCGTACAGCTGGGCCCGGCCGACCGCGACCAGGTCGGCCCGCCCGGCCAGCAGGACGGAGTCGGCGTCGTCGGGCCCGGAGATCGCACCGACCGCGATGGTCGGCAGGCCGGTGGCGGAGCGGACCAGCTCGGCGAACGGCGTCTGGTAGCCGCGCCCGTACGGCGGGCGCTGGTGCGCCACGACCTCGCCGGTGGAGACGTCCAGCGCGTCCGCCCCGGCCTCGGCCAGCGCGCGGCAGATCGCCGCGGCGTCGGCCTCGGTGGTGCCGCCGGGCGCCCAGTCGCTCGCCGAGATCCGGACCAGCAGCGGTCGGCCGGCCGGCCAGGCGGCGCGCACCGCGCCGAGCACCTCCAGCGGCAGCCGGAGCCGCCCGGCGAGCGGGCCGCCGTAGTGGTCGGTGCGGTGGTTGGTGAGCGGGGACAGGAAGGAGGAGACCAGGTGCCCGTGGCCGAACTGCAGCTCCAGCACGTCGAAACCGGCGCGTGCCGCTCGCTCGGCGGCCGCGGCGAAGTCCGCCGTGACGGCGGCCAGGTGGACCTCGTTGGCCTCGTGCGGCACCTGGCTGTCGGCGTCCCAGGGGATCGGCGAGGCGGACAGCAGCGGCCAGCCCTCGGCGAGCGGGCGCCCGATGCCGTCCGGCCCGGGCACGGCGGTGGCGCCCCGCCGGCCGGCGTGGGTCAGCTGGATGCCGAGCGGGGTGTCGCTCACCGCCCGCACGGCCTCGACGAGTTCGCGCCAGGCGGCCTCCTGGCGGTCGCTCCACAGGCCCGGGCAGCGGTCGGTGGCCCGGCCCTCGGGGGCCACCGCGGTCATCCCGGCGAGGACCAGCCCCGCGCCGCCGAGCGCGTGCCCGGTCAGCTGGGCCCGGTCGAAGGCGCTGGGCAGCGCGTCCGGGGAGGTGAAGGTCGCGAGCGGCGGGACCACGACGCGGTTGTGCAGCTCCAGCGCGCCGAGCTTCAGCGGCCGGAACATCGGCGGCACCCCGGGCGAGCCGCCGAAGGCGGTGTCCACGGCGTCCACGAAGGCGGGGTCGCGGGCCCGGAGGTTGCCGTAGGTGACCCGGCGGCTGCGGGTGAGCAGGTTGAAGGCGAACCGGTCGGCGTCCTGCCCGGTGCGCCGCTCGACGGTCTCGAACCACTCCAGGCTGGCCTGCGCGGCGCGCTGGGTGGATTCCACCACCGGGCGCCGCTCGGCCTCGTAGGCGGCCGACGCCTCCTCCGGGGTGGGCTGTTCGCTGAGCGCCGCGGCCAGGGCGAGGGCGTCCTCCAGGGCCAGCTTGGTGCCCGAGCCGATCGAGAAGTGCGCGGAGTGCGCGGCGTCGCCGAGCAGCACCACGTTGCGGTGGCGCCACCTCGCGTTCCGCACCGTGGTGAAGCGGATCCAGCGGGAGGCGTTGGGGATCAGCCGGTGGCCGTCGAGGTGGTCGGCGAGCAGCTCCGCGCAGCGCCGCACGCTCCGCTCGTCGCTCTCGCCGCGCGCGAACTCCCGTGCCGCGAGGGCCTCGAAACCGGCGCGGCGCCAGGCGTCCTCGGCGATCTCGACGATGAAGGTGGAGCGGGTGGCGCTGTACGGGTAGGCGTGTACCTGCAGCACGCCGAAGTCGTGGCGCTCGACGATGAAGGTGAAGGCCTCGAACACCTTGTCGGTGGCGAGCCAGATGTAGCGGCAGTGCCGTTCGTCGAGTTCGGGGCGGAAGGCCTGCGGGTACGCCGCCCGGGTGCCGGAGTGGATGCCGTCGGCCGCCACCACCAGGTCGTACTCGGCCGCGAGTTCTTCGACGGGTGGCGCCGGCGTGCGGTAGCGGACGTCCACCGCCAGCTCGGCGCAGCGCTGCTGCAGGACGGCGCGCAGCCGGTTGCGGTCCAGGGCGGCGAAGCCGTGCCCGCCGCTGGTGCGGACCTCGCCGGCGTAGCGGATGTCGATGTCGCTCCAGCGGGCGAACTCGGCGCTGATCGCGGCGAACACCCGCGGGTCGGCCCGGGCGATGCCGTCCAGGGTCTCGTCGGAGAAGACCACGCCGAAGCCGAACTCGTCCTCCCGGCCGTCCCGTTCGAAGACGGTGATCTCCCGGTCGGGCGCCAGCTGCTTGGCCAGGGCGGCGAAGTACAGCCCGCCCGGCCCGGCGCCGATCACCGCGATGCGGCGGGCGCCGGCGGGCGCCGGGTGCGGGGTGCCGCTCATGCGACCACCTCCGGCTGCTGCGGACCGGCCTCGGTCAGCGCCCGGCGCACCGGCGCGGGCCACGGCTCGGCGCCCTCGGTGTGCGGTGCGGCGTGTACCACCGACATCCGCCCGCTCGCGGCCAGGCCCTGCGGGCCGTGCACCTCGAAGGCGTAGTGCAGCGAGGAGCCGCCGACCCGGACGACCCGCAGTTCGGTGCGCACCACGTCCCCGAACCAGAGCCGCTCGCGGTAGTCGGCCTCGAAGTGCACCCGGGGGATCCGTCCGAACAGTTCCGCCAGGCCGAGGCGGCGCAGCAGCGCGGCCTCCGCCGCCTCGGCCCAGCGCTGCACGGCGGAGAAGTGGTAGTGCCCGGCCGCGTCGGTGTCGGACCACTCGACCCGGCGCTCGATGGCGACGCTGGCCGGGGTGCGCGAGGCCCGCCGCCGCAGTTCGGCGCGGTGCAGCTTGCCGGTCGCGGTGCGCGGCAGCTCGGTGACGAACTCGACCGTCCGCGGGTACTTGTAGGGGGCGATGGTGCGCTTGACGTGCTCCTGGAGGTCGCGCACCGTGTCCGGCCCGGCAGGGACCCCCGGGCGCAGCACCACGTACGCCGTGACGACGCTGCCGCGCCGCTCGTCCGGTGTGCCGACCACCGCGCAGTCGGCCACGTCGGGGTGGGTGGCGAGCGCCTGTTCGACCTCGGGGCCGGCGATGTTGTAGCCGGCCGAGACGATCATGTCGTCGTTGCGGGCCTGGTACCAGAAGTAGCCGTCCCGGTCGCGGACGTAGGTGTCGCCGGTGAGGTTCCAGCCGTCCCGGACGTAGCTCAGCTGGCGCTCGTCGTCCAGGTAGCGGCAGCCGGTCGGGCCCTTGACGGCGAGCAGCCCGGGTTCGCCGTCCGGCACCGGGCGGCCCTGGTCGTCCAGTATGGCGGCGCGGTAGCCGGGGACGGGCAGGCCGGTGGAACCGGGGCGGACGGCCTCGTCGGCGGCCGAGATGAACACGTGCAGCAGCTCGGTGGCACCGATGCCGTCGATCAGCCGCTGCCCGGTGGCCGCGTGGAAGGCCTGCCAGACCGCGGCGGGCAGCGGTTCGCCCGCCGAGACGCAGCGCCGCACCCCGGCCAGCCGGTCGGCCAGCCCGGCGGCCAGGATCGCCCGGTAGGCGGTCGGCGCGGTGAACAGCACGCTGACCCGGTGCTGCCGGACCTGCTCGGCCAGCTGCTCGGGCGTGGCCTGCTCCAGCAGCAGGCTGGCGGCGCCGGCCCGCAGCGGGAAGACCAGCAGGCCGCCGAGGCCGAAGGTGAAGCCGAGCGGCGGGGTGCCGGCGAAGAGGTCGTCGGGGGTGGGGCGCAGCAGGTGGCGGGAGAAGGTGTCGGCGTTGGCGAGCACGTCGCGGTGGAAGTGCAGGGTGGCCTTGGGGCGGCCGGTGGTGCCGGAGGTGAAGGCGATCAGGGCGACGTCGTCGGCGGCGGTCGGGACGGCGGTGAAGCCGGGCGGCTTGGCGGCGCAGCGGGCGGTGAGGTCCTGCGGATCGCTGCCGCCGTAGGCGAGGATCCGCAGGCCAGGGGTCCGCGCCTGCCGCAGTTCGGCGAGGAAGCGGTGGTCGCAGAGGGCGAGCACGGGCTTGGCGATGCCGGTGAGCTCGGTGAGCTCGGTGGCGCGCAGCAGCGGCATGGTGGTGACGACCACCCCGCCGGCCTTCAGCACGCCGAGCCAACAGGCCGCGAGCCAGGGGGTGTTGGGGCCGCGCAGCAGCACCCGGTTGCCGGTGGCGAGGCCGAGGTCCTCGGTCAGCAGGCGGGCGATCCGGTCGGCGCGGTCGCGCAGTTCGCCGTAGGACCACTGCTCGGTGGGGGTGAGCAGGCAGCGGCGTTCGGGTCCGAGGCGGTCGATGGTGTCGTCGAGCAGGGCGGTGGCGCAGTTCAGACGGTCGGGGTAGGCCAACTCCGGTAGTTCGAAGAGGAGTTCGGGCCACTGCTCGAAGGGCGGGAGGTGGTCTCGGCAGTATGTGTCCACGTGCGCTGAGGGGGAGAGCTCCATGGGCGGGCACCTCGTCGTGCGAGCGGGAGTGAGGCCAGTATGGCGCGTCGGTGACGCCAGTCAAGAGAGCGATACATGCATTCGGGCGACGGCCCCGATCCACCCCGTCCCCGGCGGCGGTGCGGGCCCCGGCCGGACGGCCGAGTGGGCCCCGGGACGGACGGGCGGGTGCGCCCCGGGTGCAGGCAGGGGTGGGCGTGGACGCACCGAGGGGTGGGGCCGGCCCCACTTCTGCGCTGACCAGCGCCGCGGCGGGCTCCGCTTGGTGCAGAGTGGGGGCATCGAACGGAGGTCGAGGAGCGGGGATGATCGGACAACTGGCTTCGTGGGGGGTGCGCGCCGGAGTGGGCTTCGCCCGGGCGTGCGCGGTGGCGGTCGTCACCCTGCTGATCCCGGCGGTGTGGGCCGCCGCCGTGGCGCTGGGCATCGGGTGGGGCCCGGCGAACCCGTGGTCGTGGCTGCTGCCGGTGGTGCTGGTGTGCACCGGCTCGCCGGCCCTGGCCCGGCCCGTCTGCCGGGCCGTGCGCTTCCTGGTCGAGCGGTGGACCGGCACGGTCGTTCCCGCCGGGTACCGCGAGCCCGGGCCGGTCACCCGGATGTCCACCGGCTACTGGTGGAACGGCCACTCCTACGAGCGCAGCCGCCGGGACGCCGTGCTGGACCAGTCGTGGCGGACCTGGTGGGGCGACCCGGCCACCTGGCGCGACCTGCGGTTCACCGGGATCGCGCCGTTCACGGCGGGCCTGGCGGCGGCCGTCCCGCCGGCCGCCGCGGCCACGGCGGTCCTCGGACTGGTCCGGCCGGAGCCGGTCGCCAGGCTGGTGGGGGTGCTCGCCGCGGTCGCGGCCGTGGCCTGCGCCCCGTACGCCTGGCGGCTGGTCGAGCCGGTCGCGGTCCGCTTCCTCGGCCCCTCCGCCGCGATGCTGCTGGCCGAGCGGGTGGACGAACTGACCTCCCAGCGGGCGGACGTGACGGTCGCCCAGGCCGCCGAGATCCGCCGGATCGAACGCGACCTGCACGACGGTGCGCAGGCCGGCCTGGTCGCGCTCGGGCTCTCGCTGGCCACCGCCGAGAAGCTGATGGAGACGAACCCGGAGCGGGCCCGGGCGCTGATGCGGTCGGCCCGGGCCGGTGCGGCGAGCTCGCTGGCCGAACTGCGGGACCTGGTGCGGGGGATCAACCCGCCGGTGCTGACCGAGCGCGGCCTGGTGGACGCCGTCCACGCGCTCGCCCTGAACAGCCCGCTGGAGGTGACCGTCAGCGCGGAGCGGCGGTTCCGGCTGGAGCCGCCGATCGAGTCCGCCGTGTACTTCGGGGTCGCCGAACTGCTCACCAACGCCACCAAGCACGCCCGGGCGACGGCCGTACGGATCGCCGTCGCCCACAGCGAGACCGGCATCGTCGTGGACGTCGAGGACGACGGCCGCGGCGGCGTGGTGGTGCGCGAGGACGGCGGACTCGCGGGCCTGCGCCGCCGGCTCGCGGTGTTCGACGGCACCCTGGAGATCACCAGCCCCGAGGGCGGGCCGACCCGTGCGACGATGATGGTGCCATGCGAATCGTTGTAGCCGAGGACCTCTACCTGCTCCGGGACGGCATGGTCCACCTGCTGGAGGCCTACGGGCACCAGGTGGTCGCCACGGCCGCCACCGGACCCGAGACCCTGGACGCCCTGCTGACCCACCGTCCGGACGCCGCCGTCGTCGACGTCCGGATGCCGCCGACCCAGTCGGACGAGGGCCTGCAGGCGGCCCTCGCCGCCCGCCGCGAGGTGCCCGGGCTGCCGGTGCTGATCCTCTCCCAGCACGTGGAGCAGCTGTACGCCCGCGAGTTGCTGGCCGACGGCGCGGGCGGCATCGGCTACTTCCTCAAGGAGAGCGTGTTCGACGGTGAGCAGTTCGTCGACGCCCTGGAGCGGGTGGCCGGGGGCGGGACGGCCATGGACCCGGCGGTGATCGCGGCGCTGGTCTCCTCCGCCCCCTCGAACCGGCGGCTCGACCGGCTCACCGCGCGCGAGTCGGAGGTGCTCGCCCTGATGGCCGAAGGGCTGTCCAACCAGGCCATCGCGCAACGGCTGTTCCTCAGCGACAGCGCGATCGGCAAGTACACCACCTCGATGTTCGGCAAGCTCGGCCTCACCGACGACGAGAACGGCAACCGCCGGGTGCTCGCGGTCCTCGCCTACCTCAACAAGCCCTGACCGTCAGTCGGTCGTGTCCCGGGCGACGGCGTCCGGGGTGCGGCCGTCCTGGGCCTGCCGCGCGCGGTCGGCGAGCAGCCGGGCGAACACGGTGAGCACGGGCGCGGTGGCCGCGGCGCCGATCCCGGTGTCGTGCACGAGGAGCACCACGCTGCCGACCCGGACCAGCGCCACCGCCGACGAGGAGCCGCGGGTACGGGTCGCGCTCTGGTCACCGATCCGGGGCAGGTCCACCGCCCCGGAGGCCTCGCCGGCCGTGCGGTCGAGTGTGGTGTCGAAGGCCCGGGCGGCCGTCTCGGGGGAGTCGAAGGTGACGACGCTGAGCTCGACGCTCTGGACGGCTGCGGCGAAGGTCACGGTGGCGTAGGCGAGTTGCCGGTCGCAGGAGTCCGGCAGCAGGCACGGCACGTCGCCGCCCGTCCCCTTCCCCGACTGCGGCCCGCTGCGCACCTGCCAGCCGCCGGGCACCGCCCGCGCGTCCGGCAGCACGCCCTGCACCAGCGCCGGGTCGCGCAACGGCTGCGCGGCGTGCGCCAGACCGGGCCCGCCCGGCTTCAGCAGCGGGCGGGATCCCAGGTGGATCCCGATCGCGACCAGGGCGGCGATCAGGACCACCACGAGCGCCAGCACGATCCCGGTGTTGCTGCGCCGTGCGGCGAAAGCCGCGGCCCGGGCGTCCACCGGATCGACCCGCAGCTGGACGGTGGTCGGGCCGGACGGCGGCGGGGTGGCGCCGGTCCGCAGCTGCACGGTGGTCGGGCTCGCCGGGGGCGGTGTGGGGCCGGTCCGCAGCTGCACGGTGCCGGGTTCGTTCCGCAGCTGGACGGTCGGCGGATCGGCGGGCCGCCCCAGCCCGGTCGTCGCCAGGTACTGCGCGAACGCCTCGTCGGAGGCGAGCAGATGGGCGACCGCGGCGGTCAGCTGCGTACGCGCCGGCCCGTCCTTCGGGTCCGCCTCGGCCGCGTCCAGTGCCCGCGCACCTTCCGGCACCAGCCGCAGCCGCGCCCGCACCACGTCCGCCACCGCCCGGTGCGGCCCGTCGACCAGCAGCGCCTCCACGACGCCGGGTACCATCGCGCGGCCGTCCCCCATGGCAACTCCCCTTGCCGGACCAGTCGTTAGCTTCCACGATCCCGGACCGGCCGGTACTTCGTACCCCCGCCGAGACGGAACGGAGACGCAACTGCAACCACTCCCGGACGTAGCCGGTACGGAAGGGGAAGGCGGGGCTGCGGGCCGATCGGGCGTCCGCAGGACCGGAACCGCGTTCGAGGCGCTCGGGGAGCCCCCACCGGCCGCGCTCCGGCCACCGGTTGCTCCCGGGTTCCGGCTGCCGGTTCCTCCCGGGCTCCGCTTACCGGTTGCTCCCGCTCCCCTCGGTGCCGGCCGACCAGGCCTCCCGGGCCAGCGCGGCGATGACGTCCGGCGGCAGCGCCGGATTGCCCGCCGCGGCCTCGGCGGTGCGCCGGTCCACGGAGGCGAGGCCGCGGGCCAGCGCCTCCGGGCCGGCGTGGGGGTGCGCCGCGATGGCGCGCAGGGCCTTGGCGGGCACCGGCTCGGTGCTGGCGATGCGGTCGAGCAGTGCGGTCGGGGCGTCCGGGTTGGCGGCCACCGCGGTGGCGAGCTTGGTGCCGAACCGGTCGAGCAGCGCGGTGAGTTGCCCGGTCGTGAGGCCGGGGTGCGGGGCGACCGACGTCGCCACCGCGGCGTCCGCGTCGGCGGCGAGCGCGTCCCGTACGGGGGCGGGCAGGTCGCGGTGCCGGGCGACGAGCATGCGTACCCGGGGCTCCGCCGATCCGGCCAGCCGGGAGAGTTCGGCCGGCTCCGCGCCGGCGATCCGGGGCAGCAGGGTCGCCCCGATCCGGACGGCGACGGCCAGGCGTTCGAGCAGGTCGAGCGGGACGGCCGGGTGGTGCGCGAGCCGGCGTCGTACGTCGTACCCGTCGTCCTCGGCGAGCCGGTGCATCAGCGCCAGGTCGATCCCGGGGTTCTCGGCGAGGTTGCCCCGGACCCAGGGGGTGGGGTCCTCCGCGAGCCGGTGGTAGGTCCCGGCGGGCAGTCCGGGGTGCTCGGAGAGCTGCTGGCGGACCAGCGGGTGGTCGTCGACGTGCCGGGCGGCCGCCGTACCCGGGGTCGCGGGGTTGCCCGCCGCCTGGCGGCGGACCTGGACCTCGTCGGCCAGCAGCGCCGTCAGCAGCTCCGGCGGCGCGGCCCGGTTCGCCGCGACCCACCGCCGCACCTCGGTCTCCGGGTGGCCGGCGAGCCGGGCCAGCAGGTCCGTCCGGCCGGTGTGCAGGCCGAGTTCGCCCACCACGTCGGTGTCCTCGTCCTCCGCGAGGAGGTCGGCGGCCTCGTCCGGCAGCCCCGGGCACGCCCCGAGCCGCATCCGGACGTACGGGTCCGGGTGCCGGGCCAGCGCCGTTGCCCAGGCCGGATCGCCGCGTCCCTCGTCCAGCAGGGCGAGCGCGACGAGCGGCCGGGCGACCGGGTCGACGTCCTCCGCGCGCAGCAGACCACCCCAGGCGAGCCGGGCGGCGGTCTCCCGGTCGCGTGCGGCGAGCCGCCGGACCTGCTCCGGCCCGAGGTCCGGCCGGTCCGCGAGGGCCAGGGCCAGCTCCTCGTCGGCGTCGGCTGCGTCGATCAGCCGGCCGAGGAGGCCGCTCGGCAGCGCGGGGTTGAGGGCGACGGCGTACAGGAGCTCCGGCATCCGGGCATTGTGCCCGCCCACCGGCCGGGCCCGCCGCCGATTATCGCGGCGGACCGGGCAGGGCCGGGCAGGGCCGGACTGGACCTGGTGGGACCAGGCAGGCCCGGACTGGACCGGACTGGACCGGGCCGTGCAGTCGGGCCGGAAGGCGGCCCTCAGTCCACCGGCATCGACATGTACACCGCCCGCCGCCCGTAGCACTCCGGCACCGTGACCTCCCGGTGCGCCCGGTAGCCGAGCAGCCGCAACAGGATGTCCGCC
Source organism: Kitasatospora sp. NPDC101447 (assembly GCF_044767225.1). NCBI lineage: Bacteria > Bacillati > Actinomycetota > Actinomycetes > Kitasatosporales > Streptomycetaceae > Kitasatospora > Kitasatospora sp. NPDC101447. The sequence goes on along the minus strand of NZ_JBIWNL010000024.1, from coordinate 25,732 downwards.
CCGCGCACCGCGACCATCGAGATCCGCTCGTACCCCTGCCCGACCGCCTGCTCCCGGAAGTGCCGCATGAAGCCCAGCGCGACCTCCCGTCCGCGCAGCTCCTCGGCGATCACCAGGTCGTGCACGTGAAGGTTGCGCGACTCGTAGGCCGTCACCTCCGGCCGGCCGAGGTCCGGGCAGCGCAGCGGCGGGTACGGCAGGCTCAGCAGGTAGCCGCGCACGAGGCCGCGTTCCTCCAGCACGAAGCAGGTGGCGGGCGAGCTGCGGGCGCGGGACTGCAGCGCCTCCCGGCCCTCGGACAGGCCGTCGGCGGCGTAGGCGGCGTGCTCCAGCTCGGCCACGGCGTCCCAGTCGTCGTCGACCAGCTGCCGGATCCGGAGCCCATCGCTCACCGGGCCGTTCACCGGGCCGCTCACCGGACCGCCCACCGCGCCGCCGCTCACCGCGCCGTCTCCGTACCCGCGGCCGGCCCCTCCGCAGCCGGGGGCAACCCCTCCGCGCGGGCGGCGGCCACCAGCGCCGCCCAGGCCTCGATCAGCACCGCCCACCGCTCGACGTCCTGCTGCGCCTCGTCCAGGAGCCGCTGCCGCCGCCCGGCCACCACGTCCGCGAGCTCGGCGTACTTGCCGCCCAGCTTGCGGTAGGAGCGGTCCAGGACGTCCAGGCAGTGCTCGTTCCGGGACCGGTCCCAGTGGGCGCTGCGCCGCACCGAGTCGAGGATCGGCTCGACCCGCAGCCCGTGGCGGTCGTCCAGCAGCGCGCCGCCGAGGTCCATCATCTCGCCGTAGACCGGGTAGAGGTACAGCATCGAGAGCAGGAACTTGACGAACCGCAGCTGGTAGGCGACGAAGCCGGGGCCGGTGCGGCGCTCGGGCGTGTAGTAGTTGACGATGTGGCGGTTGTGGACGACGCCGGGCAGGCCGGCGTCGAGCACGACGTGCGACAGGAAGTAGTCGCTGCCGATGGTCTCGGTCGACGGCAGCAGCGGCAGCAGTTCGTAGACCCGGCGGTCCAGGGCGATGTTGCACATGTCGACGTGCCAGATGTCGGGCACGCCGAGCACGGAGTCGTCGGCGGTGAACGGCTCGGCGCCGGCACCGCTGAACGAGGCCTCCACCACCGCGTTCCTGTCCTCCTCCGACCACAGCGGCGGGGCCCACAGGCCCACCACGTCGTGGTAGACGGCCGGGTCCAGTTCGCGGATCTCGCCCACGTCCACGGACAGTTCGCCGATGAAGGAGCCGCCGACCAGCACCACCGGCTTGTCGGCGTCGGCCGGGTCGAGCTCGGACCGGGTCACCACGGCCGCCGCCTCGCCCGCGGGCCGTCCCAGCGAGAGCAGCTCGTGGTGGATCGGGAAGACCTTGCGGCCGTCGACGGTCTGGAAGTCGGCGTCGTCGTTGCGCTGGTGCACGGAGGTGCAGCCGAGGGCGGCCGCGGCCAGGAAGAGCCGGTTCGTGCAGGCGCCGTACGCGACGGCCGGCGGGAGCATCAGGTCGAGCAGCAGGTCGGGGTCGGGGGCGCCGGAGCGCTCGGTCACCCGCCGCAGGAACGTCCGCTGCCGCGCCTCGCCGAGGTGGTGGACGACCACGCCGGGGGCGGGGGCCAGTGCGGCCACGGCGCCCGCGTTCTCCGCGAATCCGGCGGCGTCGTTGGTGTCGAGGACGAGCAGGTGCACCTCGACCCCGAAGTTCGCGACGGCGTGGGCCGCCTCCTCGGCCAGGTCCGCGATGGTGCCGGCGCAGGGCCGCATGGTGGGCAGGGCGAGGCAGATTCTCCGCATGGCTGGGGTTCTCCGTCGAGTCGTCAGATGTGATGCCACGATGGCGAGTTGGATGCACACGGATGCCCGGGAAAGGGGTTCGGCCGGTCCGCTGGACTACCGTGGACTAGACCATTTGTGATGTCAACGATTGACAGCGCGGCTCCGGTGGGGCTCGCACGCGCCCTCCTCCGGCGGCTGCCCGCCCCGGCGCGGCCCGACCCCGGCGCCCCGGCGCTCTTTTCGCACGTGAGGACGAGCACCCCCCGTGTGGTCGAACGTCCGGGCGAGCGGGAGGGGTTCAGTGCCGCGCATTGCGCCGTAAGGGTCAATCCGGACCGCGGACCTGCCGATACCGGATGCGACGCCCTCACGTCGTTCGGAGGAGACCGCAATGCCCGACCTGTGGCTTCCCGGTGCCGAGGTCCACGACCTCGGCGACCACGCACCGACCGATCAGCAGTACCCGCCGAAGGCCATCGCCCACATCACCTGGGACCGCAACGCGACCGCCGCCGCACCGCAGGACTGGTGCCCCTACGAGGACCTGGTGAGCTACTTCACCGGCAGCGGCGCCGGCGACGCGCCGCACCTGGTCTGGGACCCGTTCAGCGGCCGCACGGCGCAGCTGTTCCCGGCCGACTCCCGCTCGAAGAGCCTGCTCAGCCCGACCGCGAGCCCGACCCGCACCAACCGGGCCGGGCGGGTGGTGATCCAGATCGAGGCGGTGTTCTTCCCGTACTGCCGCTACCAGGGCCGGGTCTACCCGCGGCTGGTCGACACCCCGTGCGCCGGCTGGGGCCGGATCCACGCCTGGATCGCCTCCTGGGGCGTCCCCGACGTGTGGCCGATGGGCCGGCCCGTCGACTTCTCCGGCCACCGCGACGAACAGGTGTGGGAGACCCGCGGGGGCTGGTACGCGCACGCCCACGTGCCGTTCAACGACCACACCGACCCCGGCTCCTGGCCCGACCTCACGGCCGGCTCCGGAACCCCGGACCCCCCGCCCTCGCAGCAGCACCCGGTGCCCCCGCAGGCCCCGGCGCCCGCCCGCTACCAGGTCTCCATCAACGGCCTGTCGTACGGCTACGGCGCCCAGGGCTACCAGGTCACGGCGGTCGGGCGGGCGCTCGTCTCACGCGGCTTCGGGGCCCACTACCACTCCGGCCCCGGGCCGACCTGGACGGACGCGGACACCGAGAACTACGCGGACTACCAGGGGAGTCTGGGCTACTCCGGGCAGGCGGCGGACGGCGTGCCCGGCGAGGGTTCGCTGAACCGGCTGCTCGGCTACGTCCCCGGGCAGCGGACGGTGTCGGTCGCCCACGTGGTCTCCGCCGCGCGCACCGACCCGGGCGCCGAGCAGGGCCACCGCACGTACGGGGCCGAGGTGGCGATCGTGGAGCAGGCGCTGGTGGACGAGGGGCTGCTCGACCAGCGCTGGGCGGACGGCTCCTTCGGCACCCGCACGGTCGCCGCGTACGCGGCCTGGCAGCGGCGCTGCGGGTACCAGGCGGGCGCGGCGGACGGCATCCCCGGACAGGCCTCGCTGCAACGGCTCGGCGCGGCGCAGGGCTTCTCGGTGGCCGACTGAGCGGCGCGGAGCTCCGGGGGAGCGGCTCGGGTACTCCCGGGGGAGGTGTGTCGGCGCGTCCGGAGTGGGGACGCCTACTCGCCCGGGAGTAGCCGATGTTACTTCCGTCGGCAGATGCCCGATGAGGGGCGAGCGGGACAGTCTCGGGGTCGTGTCCGTGGCCACGACTCGAAGGAGGTACCCCGTGCGCTCGTCCACCGGAGCCGGTGAGGCCGGCAGGGCCGTCGGTGCGACCGCTTCCGCTGCGGCCGGCGCTTCCACCGCGGCGGTCGGAGCCGTCGCGACGTCCGGAACGGCCCTCGGCGGCAGGCGGCGATCGGCGGATCGCATCCTGCCGCCGAGGGCGCGCAAGGCCCTGCTCGTCCTGCACGTCGTCGCCTCGGTGAGCTGGCTGGCGCTGATGCTCTGCCTGCTCACCCTGGCGGTGACGGCGCTGACGACGGGGGACGCCGACCGGCTGCGCACCGCCTACCGGGCGATGGGTCTGCTCGGCGACGCCCTGGTGCTGCCGCTCAGCCTGCTCACCTTCCTGAGCGGGGTGGTGCTCGGGCTCGGCACCTCCTGGGGCCTGTTCCGGTACTACTGGGTGAGCACCAAGTTCTGGCTGACGCTGGCGGCGATGACGGCCTCGGTCTTCGCCCTCACCGCCCGGCTGCACGACGCGGTGCGCGCGGTGGACGTGCATCCGACCGGCCCGATCCGGGCGTCGGAGCTCGGCGTCGTCCGCTACACCACGGTGATCGTTCCGGCGGTCGCCCTGTCGCTCTACCTGTTCGCGGTGGTGCTGTCGGTGTACAAGCCCTGGGGCCGCCGCCGCGCGGCCGGGAGCACGCGTCCGCGAATACCGCCGGGCGGCCCCTGAGGCCGGGGGAAGGGGGAATGCCCACCCGGCAGGCAGGCGTTGTCCACCCACGTGACCAGCACCGCGCCCACCACCAGGCTCTCCGTGCTCGACCGTTCCCGCACCCGCCAGGGCGAGGAGCCGGCCCGGGCGCTGCGGGACACGGTGGACTTCGCCCGCGAGGCCGAGCGGCTCGGGTACCACCGCTTCTGGGTCTCCGAGCACCACGGGGTGCCGGGGGTGGCCGGTTCGGCACCCACCGTGCTCGCCGCCGCGGTGGCGGCGGCCACCTCGCGGATCAGGGTCGGCACCGGAGGGGTGATGCTGCCCAACCACCAACCCATGGTGGTGGCCGAGCAGTTCGGGGTGCTCGCGGCCCTGTTCCCCGGCCGGATCGACATGGGCCTCGGCCGCTCGGTCGGTTTCACCGACGGTGTCCGCCGGGCGCTCGGGCGGGAGAAGGGCGCGGCGGACGACTTCGGCGCCCAGCTGGCCGAGCTGCTCGGTTACTTCGACGGGTCGCAGCAGGCGCACCGCGGTGTCCATGCCCGGCCCGCGGAGGGACTGCACGTTCCGGCCTTCGTGCTGGCCACCGGGGCCGGCGCCGATCTGGCCGCCGACGCCGGGCTGCCGCTGGTCATCGCCGCCGCGCGCGGGGAGGAGCGGATGCTCGCGGCGATCGACCGCTACCGCACCCGGTTCCGTCCCTCCGTGCAGGCCGCCGAGCCGTACGTGGTGGTCTCGGGCACGGTCGCGGTCGCCGGGACCGCCGAGCGGGCCCAGGAGCTCCTCGTCCCGGAGGCCTGGTCCGGCGCGTACTCCCGCACCCACGGCGAGTTCCCGCCGCTGGCCCCGGCCGCGGAGATCCGTGCGCGGGCTATGACGGCGCGGGAGCGGGCCGCGTACGAGCAGTCGCTCAAGGGCCACATCGCGGGCACCCCGGACGATGTCGCCGCCGAGCTGGCCGCGCTGGTCGAGCGCAGCGGGGCTGACGAGTTCCTGGTCACCACCAGCACCTACGACCGTGCCGCGCTGCTCGACTCCTACCGCCTGCTCGCCGAGGCGGTCGGCCAGGCCTGAGCCGGTGGCACCCCTCGGGCGGTACCGGGCCGACCAGCCACGATCCGTCCGGCTCGATTTCTGAGCAGGCCCGATGACCTGCTACTGTTCTGTCCGTCGAGAGGAAGTGATCTTCCGGAGAGCGAATCTCTCGAACATGCGTCAGCGGTGCTACCAGAGCACGTCCTACTTTCAGTAGGAAGAGTCCGTGCGATCCGGGCCTGGCGCTCCACTCGAAGGGGCTCGTTCCGTCCAGCGGAACGGGCCCCTTCGTCATGCGTGTTGCTCATGGCCGCTGCCCATGAGCCTGCCTCATCGCGGTTCCTCATGAGGGCCGCCATGAGCGCCCCTCATGGCGCTGCCCATGAGCGTGCCTCATCGCGTTCGACATGAGCGCCGCTCATGGCCAGGGCTCAGGTGTTCGCCTCCCGCGCGTTCGTCCCTTTATCGCATTCCTGGGCTCGAAACCCTCCCCGTCGGCCCGGTATCGGCCAAGGTCCCGTGCCAGGTGGCCGATGAGCACCGTTCCCGAACGGTGGGCGGGCCAGCGGGTTTGCGCACCCGGGCCGGTCTGATGAATCGTCATACCTTGGCTGGAACCAGCCGCTAATGATGTGAATATGCCATTGGAACGTTCGTCAGACTGAACCCCGGCAGTAGCCTTCCGTGTCGAACCTGCCACTGCTGGTGGCGATCCGGTCGGTGCCGCAGAGCGCCCGGCCGCCCAGACCCCGCGAAGGAGCCGGTGTGCCGGGTATCGACGAATGCCTCTCCGGAGCGATGGAAATCGCCGGAGCCCGCGCCGCGAGCCTGGTCGACTGGAGTAGCGGGCTCGCCCTCGGCAGCGTCGGAGAAAGCCCGACGGGCGAGCACGAGACCTCCGCCGCCGAGGCAACGGACCTGGTCCGAGCGGCCGTCGAGAGCCAGACCTTCACAGCGGCGGAGAACCGGCGGTCCCCGCTGGAGGACATCATCGTCACTGCCGGCCGGAGTTACCACCTGATCCGCTTCATCGACACGGTCTTCGACAGCCGGCTCGTCCTCCATCTCTGGCTGGACCGTACGGCGGGCAACCTCGCCGTCGCCCGCTTCCGCCTCCAGGCGCTGGCCGAGGAGCTGGTGCTGGGGTGAACCCGACGTCCGTGACACCCGAGCCCCTCCGGCTGCCCGTCGCATTTCGGCCGCCGACGCGTCCTGCCGCCGCCTCCGGACCAGTCTCCGCACCCGCACCCGCACCCGGATCCGGATCCACCTCCACCTCCGCACCCGCATCCTCCTCTGAAGCCGCCTCCCGGCGGTGGCCCGCGTGACCGCCGCCATCGGCACCGTCCCGCCCCCGACGGAGTACGCCGCACCGAAGACCCCGGGCGAGGCGCTCGCCCTGCTCGCCGGCCGTCGCGCCACCGGCGCCCTGCACGGTCCGCTCGGCACCCTCCACCTCGTCGACGGCGCGGTGGCCGGCGCCGAGTCCCCGCGCGCACCCGGCCTGGCCGACCTGCTCACCGGCTGCGGCCGGATCACTCCCGAGGACTGGGCGGACCTCGTCCGCGTCCACGGCCCGCAGGCCCGGGTCGGCGACGTCCTGGTCGAACGGCGGTTGCTGACCAGGGGAGAGCTCGAACTCGGCCACCTGGGAACGCTGTTCGACGCCGCCTTCTTCGTCCTCGCCGATCCGGGCGGCGGCCTCTGGCGGTTCGAGTCGGACGTCCGGCACTGGCTCGGACCGGTCGCGACGGTCGAGCCGGACCGGCTCCGCCGCGAGGTGGAGCGCCGAGGCCGGCTGCTCGACCGGATCTGGCCCTGGGCGCAGCTCGACACCGCCCCGGTCCGCCCGGTGGAGCACAACCGCCTGCCGTCCCACCGTCCGCCCGGTCGGCGGCGCCGGGAGCTGATCGACCACGCCGACGGCCGAAGAACCCCGGCGGACCTGGCCCGCCTGCTCGGCCGCTCCGGCTTCGGCGTCACGGCGGACGTCCGCCGTCTGGCCGCCGCCGGACTGCTCGACGCGCCGGGGCCCGTCGCCCCGGGGCCCGTCGCGCCGGGGCCCGTCGCCCCGGGGCCCCCAGCGCCGGGCCCGCCGCCCCCCGCGCCGCACCCCGGCGCGCTGTACGGCGGTGTGTCCCACCCCGGTGCACCGCACGGTGGTGCGCCGCATCCGACCGCACCGCACACCACGGTGCCGGGTGCCGCCCGGTCGGCGACCGCGCCGCCGGCCGTCGCTCCCGCCGCGAGCGGGAGAACGTCCGGCGGCCTGCACCGCCGGATCCCCGGCGCCACCCTGCGCGGGGTCACGAGGAGCGGTGCCGTCGTCGTCGGTGCCGTGCAGGTCGGCACCCCGGGCGCGGCGTACTCCGCCGCGGCCGCCCGGCCTCCGGCGCAGTACACCGCGCAGGCCGACGCCGGCACCCCCGCCCGCCCCGACTGCCAGCCCACCCCGGCAGCGGCCCACCCGCTGACCGTCCCCGACCCGGACATCGCGCTGCTGACCCGGGTCCGAGACCTTCTGGAGGCCCGACTTTGACCCACTCCCCGCCCGCGACCCCGCCGTTCCGGCCATGAGGCGGGCGCTCAAGCAGCGTGTCGGAAGGAGACAACTGATCGCCTTGGAGACCGAGCTGCTCGCCGAACTGCGTGCCTGCAAGCACCGCGTCCCGCACCTCGCAGGCGGCCTGGTGGCCAGTGTGGACGGCCTGCTGGTCGCCCACGACACCCACGGGACGGAGCCCTCCGGCCTGGCCGCGATGACGGCGGCCTCGCTCTCGCTGGCCCAACGGCTCGCCGATACCACCGGCCAGGGTGAGTTCCGGGAGTCGCTGGTGCGCGGCGAGCACGGCTACGTCGCCACCTACGCGGCCGGCGGCAGCTGCGTGCTGACCCTGCTGGCACATCCGGACGTCAACGTCGGCCGCCTGCACCTGGAGGCCCGTCGCAGCGCCCAACGCATCTCCGGGCTGCTCAACGACGCCCTCCTGCCCAAGGATCCGCGCGACGTGGGCTGACCGGGGCCCGCCCGCCCCCCTACCTCACTGCCGCACCACACCACCCACCACCCACCACCACGACACCACACGTCACGACACCACACGCCACAACAGCACACACGACACACCACAACATCAGCCACAACCCAACCACCGAACGGGAGTTACCGAGATGACCGACGCACCCGGCGCACTCAAGCAGGCCATGACCAGCATCGAGGGGGCCATCGGCGCCGCCCTGGTCGACTACAACAGCGGGATGGCGCTCGCCACCCTCGACGGCCCCGGCGGCCTGGACCTCAACGTGGCCGCGGCCGGGAACACCGACGTGGTCCGCGCCAAGATGCGCACCATGGACATGCTCGGCCTGGGGGACGGGATCGAGGACATCCTGATCACCCTGTCCAGCCAGTACCACCTGATCCGCCCGCTCACCAGCCGCACCGGCAAGGGTCTGTTCCTCTACCTCGCGCTGGACAAGGGCCGCGCCAACCTGGCCATGGCCCGCCACCAGCTCCTCAAGATCGAGGCCGACCTGGAGGTCTGACGGCCCCCGGGCGCCGGAGGGGTCCCCGGCGGTGGCTCAGGCCCCGCCGGGCTCTTCCCCCGGCGTCCCGTCCGGCTCGGCCCAGCGGACCTCGCCGCCGGGCAGCCCCGCGCACGCCACGTCCCCGGCGGCCAGCACGGTCCACGGGGCCAGCTGAGCGTGCGGCGGGACGGACAGCGCGCCGCCGCCGGCGAAGCCCAGCTCCAGTCCGCCGGCCAGGGTGATCCGGGCGGTGTCGACGGTCCGCCCGACCAGCGCAAGGAGCGTGCTGCTCGGCTGGAAGGTCAGCGCCGGGAAGAAGTGCCCGACCTCCTCCGGTGCGGCGAACGACGGTGCCGCGAAGCGGAATTCGTGCGCCACCTGGACGCTCACCCCGCCGTCCAGCAGCAGGTCCAGCCGCCCGCCCCCGCTGACCGACTCCACCCGACGGCCGGCCAGCACCTCCGTGATCGCGTTCTGCATGCCTTCAGTCTGTCCCAACCGGCCCCCGGCGACTCACCGGTCCGGCCGCCCGCTGCAGTCTCCCGCCGGCAGCCCGTCGGCAGCCCGCCGGCAGCCCGCGTGTGGGCCCGCCGCCCGCCCGGCCGCTACCCCGCTGCCCGGCCGCGCACCAGCTCGACCGGCCCGCCCGCTCCCTCCCGGGCCGCCAACGCGGCGGCCGTCCGGTCCCAGGACGGCCCGGTCAGCAACGAGCGCGCCTCGGTCGGATCGCAGAGCCGCCACTCCACCAGCTCCGCCTCCTGCAGCACGATCGCGTCGAGCATCGCGTCCGTCACCGTGCCCCCGTCGTAGACGTACACCAGCACGGCCGTGTCCCGCCCGGTCGCCGGGTCCGGCCCCGGATCGGCTGCCGCTCCCGGCTGCCAGTCCAGTGCGAGCAGCGGTCCGGGCTCGACCTCCAGGCCCAGTTCCTCGCGGATCTCCCGGCGGGCCGCCGTGCGCGGCGTCTCCCGGTCCGCCTCGACCCCGCCGCCCGGCAGCGTCCAGTACGGGTCCCGCCCGCGCGGCCCGTCCCACGGCCGCAGCCGTACCAGCAGCACCCTCCCGGCGGCGTCGGTGAACAGCGCCCGTGCCTTGGCCCGGATCCGCGGCCGGGTGGCGTAGAAGGTGTCCCGGTCCAGCGGCGGAGCCGGCCGCTGCGCGGTCGCCGGGTTCAGCTCCGGGGCGGCGGCCAGCCCGAGGTACTCGGGCACCGGGCCGTCGGCCGGCAGTGCCCGCAGGGTGTGCCCGGCGGGCCGGCTGCCCTCCAGTTCCAGCGGTCCGGCCGTCCGCGGCGCCCGCAGACAGGCCGTCACCCGGCGCGACAGCAGGGGTGGCAGCGCGTGGCCCGCCTGCTCGGCGGTCAGCCACGTCCACCCGCCGACCTCGGCCGCGTCCGGCCGGATGGCCGCGGTCTGCTGCTCCGTCAGCGGCTCGGCCCAGTAGAGGTACGCCACGATCGGCGGGCGGCCGTGGTCGACCGCCCAGTCGACGCAGGCCAGCGGCCCCAGCCGGGGCGTGAACCCGAGCTCCTCGGCGATCTCGCGCAGCGCGGTCTCCCGCGGTGACCGGTCCGTCGGCTCCCACCCGCCACCGGGAATCGCCACCGGGCGCTTCCGGTCGTACGGCAGCCGCACCACCAGCAGCCGCCCGTCCCGGTCCGGGAACAGCACCCCGGCCGCCGCCAGGATCCCCCGACCGTCCGCGCCCGCGCTCTCCACCCCGACCGCCTCCACCCCGACTGCCTCCACCCCGGCTCCCTCCGCCGCACGCTTCCCCGGTCACGACAGCCCGGGCCACCTCCATGGTTCCCGTCCGGCCGCGGCACCGATCACCACCGTCGGGTGACCGTGGCCACTCCGCCGGACACCCGACCACGCCACCCACGAGTGCGCGCCCACGCCCGCTCAACGTCCGGCCACGCCCGCTCAACGTCCGCCCACGCCGACGCGCCACCGCCCGCACCGTCCCCGAACACTGCTGCCGCCACCTCGGGCGATGGCGGGGCATCGCCACCCGCTGCCCTGCCCGGCCTGGATACGGTGACGGCATGACGACGATCCTGCGGCACCCCCGACCCGGATTCACGTGGGATTGGTGGGCAGTGGACGCTCAGGGCTTCCTGGTGCAGTTCAGCTGCGGACCCGCTCCCGAGCAGCTACTGGTGCACGTGGACCGTGTCGACGCCGCGGCGGCGTGGGCCGAGGAGAACCGCCCTGCATGGTTCGACTCTGCTCCCGCATCGCTTCACGCTTTCAGCTGCAACGGCGAGCTGCCGGTCTACACCCGCAAGGGCGTGCCGGACTCCCCACTGTGGCTGTCCGACGCTCCGGCAGTCGTCGCGGACGTTGCGGCCCTGGTCGAGCTGCGCAGGGCGGTGGGAGACACCTGGACGGTCCACCTCGACGAGGGATGGGTCTAGGCAGCCCCCCGCCGCTCCGCGCGGCTCCGGCCGGGTGCCACGCCGCCCCTCACCCCAGGGAGGCCAGTGCCTGTGCCGCGGCCCGCGCCATCTGCTCGTCGTGCCGGCTGCTCGCGCCGCGCAGCCGGGCGGCGGATTCGGCTGCGGCGAGTGCCAGCAGGCCGGGCAGCAGGTCGGTGCTGCGGGCGACGACCCAGCGGGTGCCCTGGGTGGCCATCCACCACAGGTCGGCGGCCGGGCTCGGCGGGGGCTCGGCCGGTGCGGTGGCGGGTGGTGGGCCGAGGGGGTGCCCCGCCTCGGCGAGCAGCGCGTGGAAGCGGCGGGCGATCAGATGGTGGCCCTCGGCGCTGGGGTGCAGGCGGTCCACGCTCAGCAGCCGCCGTTCCTCCAGCCACGGCAGCTCGGCGAGGTGCAGGTGGATCGCCCGGTGACGTGCGGAGAGGGCGTGCACCACCGTGTTGACGGCCCGCATCCGCCGTGCCAGCGGGCGGGCGAGCGCGGTCGGGAGGCGGAGCAGGGTGCCCGGGTCGGGCAGGCAGGCGGTCAGCAACACGGCGCCGTGGCCGGACAGTTCACCCAGTGTGGCGTCCAGTTCGAGGGTGGTGCGCTGGATGTCGAAGCCGGCCCGCAGGGTGTCGTTCCCGCCGACCACCACCGCTGCCAACTGCGGCCGCAGTGCCAGCGCGTCCGGTAGCTGACGTGTCGTCAGTTCGCTGCTCAGTGCGCCGCTGTACGCCAGGTTGGTGAACTCGACGTCCCGCCCCCCGGGCGCCAGCGACCGGGCCAGGACGGCCGCCCAGCCGCGCCACGCCTCGCCCACCGCGTCCCCGACTCCTTCGGTCAGCGAGTCCCCGAGCGCGACGAACCGCGTCAGCTCGCCGGCCGGTGACCGGTCCTCCGCCAGCCGGTCAGGGCCGGTGCCGAGCATGCTCATCCCGACCCCCTTCCCTCGTGCCGCCGTTCCGTACGCCGTGCGCCGCGAGGAACGCGGCCACCGCCGCGGGCCAGCCGTACCGCTCGGCCTGTGCGCGGGCGGCCGCCCGCCGGACGCCCTCCGGCCGGTCCAGCAACTGGCGGACCGCGGTGGCGAATCCGTCTCCCGTGTCGGCGGCCGCGACCCCGGCGAGACCGATCAGGCCGGGCAGCGCGGAGGACCGGCTCGCCACGACCGGTGTCCCGCAGGCCAGCGCCTCCATCGCGGCCAGCCCGAAGGTCTCCACCGGCCCGGGCGCGAGCACCACGTCGGCGCAGCCCAGCAGCCGGGCGAGCGCCTCGCGCCCGCTCAGGTGTCCGAGGAAGCGCACCGGGAGCCCCAGCCGGGCGGCCCGGTCCGCCAGCCGCCCCCGCAACGGGCCGGTCCCGGCCACGACCAGGACGGCGGGCACCCGTCGGGCCCGCAGCGCGGCCAGGGCCTCGATCGCCCGCTCCGGCCGCTTCTCCGCGGACAGCCGCGAGCAGAGCACCAGCAGCACTTCTGCCGGGGCGGCGTACCGGGCCCGCTCCGCCGCCCGGTCGGCCGGTGGCAGCGGCCGCATCGCCTCCAGGTCCACCCCGAGCGGCGCCCGGGCCAGGTTCGGCGTGCCGATCCGCCGGAACTCCGCGGCGGCCCAGTCGGTGGTGCACAGCACCGAGTCGTACGCGCGGGCGGTTGCCGCGTTGAGCCGGTCGGCGGCGGCGTTCGCCAGTGGCCCGGGCACTCCCCGGGTGCGCAGCACGCCGGCGGCGCTCTCGTGCGACACCATCACCGAGCGCACCCCGTGCCGCAGTGCCCACGCGCCGGTCCAGCGCAGTGTGGTGCGGTCGGACACCTCCAGCCGGTCGGGGGAGAGCCGGGTCAGTTCGGCGGCCACCGCCCGGCGGTCGGTGAGCAGCCGGTACCCGCCGCTGGCCGGCAGGACCGGTCCCGGCAGGGTGACCACCAGGCCCTGCTCGGTCTCCTCCTCGGTGCGCCGCTTGCCGGGCACGATCAGCACCGGCCGGTGCCCGGCGGCCCGGTACCCGCTGCCCAGGTGCCGCAGCGCGGTGCGCAGGCCGCCGGAGACGGGCGTGACGAAGTTGGCGAGCCGCACGATCGTCAGGGCCTCGCCGTTCGGGACGGGGATCATGCCGGCAACTCCTCCGGCATGCTGTCCGCGGCCGCCGGGTCCTTCGCGGCGGTGATGTCCGTCGCGCCGGCCGTCATCGGCCCCAGCATCGCGGAAGCCGGCACGACCGTCCCCGCCGTCACTGTCCCCGCCGTTACCGTCCCCGCCGTCACCGTCCCCGCCGTCACCGGTCCCGGCGTCCCCGACACCCCCCGGTTCTCCGCCAGCACCTCGGCGTAGTGCCGCAGCAGCAGGTCCCCGACCGCCTCCCAGGTGCGTGCGGTGACCTCCGCCCGTCCCGCCCGCCCGTACGCGGCCCGCCGCGCCGGGTCGCCGGCCAGCTCGGCCACCGCCCTGGCCACCGCCGCAGCGTCCCGGGGCGGTACGAGCAGGCCGGTGCGGTGGTGCGCGACCAGGTCCAGCGGACCGCCCGCCGCCGGGCCGATCACCGGCACCCCGCTCGCCATCGCCTCCTGGATGGTCTGACAGAAGGTCTCCAGCGGGCCGGTGTGCACGAACACGTCCAGCGTCGCGAAGCAGCGCGCCAGCTCGTCACCCGTCCGGCGGCCCAGGAACACCGCGCCGGGCATCGACGCCTTCAGCCCGGGCGCGGACGGCCCGTCCCCGACGACCACCACCCGTACCCCGGCCAGCGCCGAGGCTGCCGCCAGCAGGTCGACCCGCTTCTCCGGCGCCAGCCGCCCGACGTACCCGACCAGCACCTCCCCGCCCGGCGCGAGCGCCCGGTGCAGTGCCTCGTCCCGGTGCCGGGGGTGGAAGCGCGCCGAGTCCACTCCGCGCGGCCACAGCTGCACCCGGGGCACCCCGTGTGCCGTGAGGTCCTGCGCGGCCGGGGTGGACGGCGCCAGGGTGCGGGCGGCGGCCCGGTGCACGGCCCGGATCCGCCGCCACGCGGCGGCCTCCCCGAGCCCGCGTCCGGCCCGGTAGGCGTGCGCGTACCCGGCGAGGTCGGTCTGGTAGACGGCGACGGTGGGCACTCCGAGCCGCGCCGCCACCTGCCCGCCGCGCGCCCCGAGCACGAACGGGCTGGCCAGGTGGACGATGTCCGGCCGGTGTCCGGCGATCGCGGCCGCCAGCTGCCGGCTCGGCAGGGCGATCCGCACCTGCGGGTACCCCGGCAGCGGCATCGACGGGATGCGCACCACGGGGATCTCGGCCGCCTCGGCACTCCCGAAGGTCTCCGGCGGGCACTCCGCCCCCCGCGCCGGCGCGGGAGTGACGACAAGGGGCTGGTGGCCCCGGCGGACCAGATGCTCGGCCGTCCGCAGCACGCTGTGGGCGACCCCGTTGACCTCGGGCGGGAAGGATTCGGTGACGATGACGACACGCATGCCAGTGTTCTGTCCGTGTCCGGCGTGCTCCGGGCCAAAGGGATCTGTCGTACAAGCGAACGCGGGTCGGCGATTTGCACCGCCGGCCCGCGTCCTCTTCCAGCTGCTGCCACCCCGGCCTCACATCGACCCGGCAGCCTCCTTGAGCTCCGCGTACGGCGCGAGCTTGCGGATCGACTCGATGCTCTTCAGGCAGTCGTCCTTGCTCTCCTCCGGGTCCCCGGTCACCACGACCGACCCGTTGCTGGCCTTGAGCCGGAACCGGTGCATCCCGCTCTCGTCCACGTAAAGTTCGAATCTACCCGCCATGCCGGTAACAGCCTTCCGCTCGGATGACCCCCTGGGCGCACCGTAGGCGCGCGGGCACCGCAGGGCGCGCGGGGAGTGGCGTTCGGGTGGCGGGGTCGGCACCTCGTCGGCCCGGCCGGTGGGTTCGCCGTTGTCGGCGCGCGGTGGCCGGGGCGGCGAGTGGGTCGGGCGGCCGCCGGGATGTCCGAGGCCTCGGCTGACGGGGCGTCATGGAACGCGACGGCGCCCCGCGCCGGACCCGGTGGGGTCGGAGCGGGGCGCCGCCGGGCGGGGTGCGGTCAGCAGCCGTTGAGGATTCCGGTGAGCGCGGTCTTCTCCGCGCTGTCGACGCTGAGGCCGTAGTACTGCTTGACCTGCACCCAGGCGCGGGCGTAGGTGCAGCGGTAGGAGGCCTGGGGGAGCCACTCGGCGGGGTCGCGGTCGCCCTTGGAGCGGTTGCTGCCGGCGGAGACCAGGAGCAGCTGGGGGCGGGTGACGTCGTTGGCGAAGGCCTGGCGCTGGGCGTCGGTCCAGGACCAGGCGCCGGAGGCCCAGGCCTCGGAGAGCGGCACCAGGTGGTCGACGTCGAAGGACGAGGCGTTGGTGGTGGTCGCGTTGTCGTACGGCGAGGTCCAACTGCCGCTGGTGGCCTTGCAGGAGGTGTCGGTCGCGACGTTGGTGCCGTCCCGCTTGACGACCCACTCGCGGGTGTCGCAGGTGCCGCTGATGGTGATCCAGATGTGGAACAGCGTCCGGTCGTAGGTGTCCCCGTGGGTCTCGGCGGTGGCGGGCATCGCGGCGAGGTAGGTCCGGGCGGTGGCGGCGGAGATCGGGGTCGGCAGGGCGGCCTGGGCGGGGGTGCCGGTCGTGAGCACGGTGGCGGCGGCGAGGGCGGCGGCGGCCGGTATGCAGGACAGGAACCGGCGTATGGACGCGGCGGTGGCCATGGCGAACGCTCCATCATCAGATCGGAAAAGATGCTGAGTTGCGTGCGCCAGTGTGGCGAGCTTGGGGCTACGCGGGTAGACCCCGGACGTGAAATCCTCGTGGACATCGGCCCGTTACCGGGGACTACCGGACAAGTCCGGCATCCTGCACGGGTGTTCATGACCTCCGGCCGCCGCCGAGCGGGCCTCGCCGACGGAGGTCACGGGGAGGCCGCAGCGAGGACACCGTCGCCGGGAGGTTGCGTCCGGCCTCAATCGGCAGCGACCTCCCGAGCAGGCCCGAGCCCAGCCGAGCCGAGCCGACCCGACCCGAGCCGGGCTGACCCGAGCCGAGCCGACCCGGGTCAGCCCGGGCTCAACCGCGCCCTCCCGGCTCAGCCGCGGCGCCGCCCCGCCATCCAGACGTAGACCAGGATCCCCGCGAACAGGAACAGCACCCCCTGGTAGACGGCGGCGTAGCCGGCGCCGGCGAGGAGCCAGAGCGAGAAGGCGAAGGCGCCCAGCCCGAGGACGGCGTCGCGGACGAGCCGGCCGTTGTCCACCTTCTCGGTGGCGCCGCGGACCAGCCAGTACAGCTGCGCGGCGGTGGAGAGCAGGTACGGGACGGTGGCGGTGAAGGTGGTGACCAGCACCAGGATGTCGAAGGCGCCCTTCGCGCCGCTGGCGAAGTTGAGGACGGTCAGCACCGAGGCGAGACCGACGCTCACCACCACGCCGAAGACCGGGACGCCGCGCCGCTCCTTGGCGAAGGAGGCCGGGAAGAGGCCGTCCCTGGCGGCCGCGTACGGGGCCTGGGCGGCCAGCAGCGTCCAGCCGTTGAGGGCGCCGCCCATCGAGACCAGCGCGGCGACGGCGATCGCCGTCCCGCCCCAGGATCCGCCGAACATGGCGTTCACGGCGTCCGAGAACGGCGCGGTGGAGTGGACGAGCCGCTCGTGCGCGACGCTGCCGAAGACCGCCACCGTGCCGAGCAGGTAGACCACCGCCGCGCCGGTGGTGCCGAGCACACTGGCCCGCCCGACGTTGCGCTCCGGGTCGCGGACCTTGCCGGCGCTCATCGCGGCCGACTCCACGCCGAGGTAACTGAACAGCAGGATCGCCGCGGCGGCGGTCATGCCGCCCGCCCAGCCCTGGCCGCTCCCGTCGAAGGGCCCCAGGTTCTTCGGGTCGAAGAAGAACAGGCCGCCCACCGAGACCAGCAGCAGCGGGACGAACTTCAGGACGGTGGAGACGAGTTGGACGGCCCCGACGTAGCGGGTCCCGGCCAGGTTGGCCAGCGCGGGCAGCCACTGGAAGGCCAGCGCGGCGGTGATGCTGAACGCGGTGGAGTGCCCGACGGGCAGCAGCACGTCGAGGTAGCCGACGGCGGCGACGGCCAGCGCGGCGTTGCTGACCCAGGTGGTGATCCAGTACGACCAGGCGGACAGGAAGCCGGCGAAGTCCCCGAAGGCCTCGCGCGCGTAGACGTACGGCCCGCCGGTGCGCGGGTTGCGGCGCGCCAACTGCCCGAAGACCAGCGCCAGTGCGATGGCGCCGACGGTGAGCACCGCGAAGGCGAGCAGGCTGACCGTGCCGTAGGGCGCGACGGCGGCCGGGATCATGAAGATGCCGCCGCCGATGATGTTCCCCATCACCAGCGCCGTGGCGGTCGCCAGCCCGAAGCGGCCGTTCCTCGGCGGGGTGGGGTCGGCCGGGGCCGGGGTCTCCGGGCCGTTCGGTCGGGTCGCCTGCCGGGGTGCGGCGGGACTGGTCTGCATGAGGGTGGTGCGCCTTTCGTGGTGCTGCCCGTGCTCCGACGCGCGCTCGGTGGAGCGTCGGGAGCGTGCGGAGCGACCGTTCATGCTCGGACCGGGCGACACCTTGCACCAAATCGACGGGATTTGTTCAGTTCGCCCGGCGATTCACCGCAAGTCTTACGGCGGCGCGGCAGCCGGACGGGCACTCGTCCGGCCCGGTGAGCGCGCTCTCCCCCCAACTCTTCGACCCGCCCCTCGCCGGGCCGCCCGTTCGTCCGGGAGGGGGAGTTGTGTCACCCGGATGCCGCAGTCGGCTTGCGATGAAGGCGGGTTCGTGCGCGTTCGTGTGCAAACCTGTGCCGGTGTCGCGGGGTGGCCGGGTGTGCTGGTGGCCGGCCCCGGGGCGCTCCTTCATGCCAGAGACCACCCAAAGGACATCTGATGTCGCTTCGTGGAAACATCCGCAAGCTCGCCGTTGTCGTCACCGTGACGGGCGCTGCCGCTCTCGCGGCGCCGGTGCCGGCGATGGCCGCTTGGCACGCGTCGGACTCGTCGACCTCGGCGAGCCTGGAGACGGGTTCGGCCGGTGTCGGCCTGTTCGGCCCGCACGCCCAGTGGCTCAACGCGCACGAGCACACCGACGACAAGTGCATCGGCGACTGCTGATCGACGGGTGAACGGGCCCGGGTGCCGCCACGGCGGCACCCGGGCTCACTGCCGCCCGCTCACTGCTGCCCGCTCACCGCTGCCCGCTCGGCGCGGTCTCCGCCACCGGGGCGGGCCGGGACAGCTGCCCGGGCCACCACATGTGCCGGTCGAGGTCCATGGTGAGCGCGGTGACCAGCACCGAGCGCACCACCAGGGTGTCCAGCAGCACGCCGAGGGCCACCGCGAAGCCGATCTCGGCGAAGCCCACGACCGGCAGGGTTCCGAGGACGGCGAAGGTGCTGGCCAGGATCAGACCGGCCGAGGTGATCACGCCACCCGTGGCGGACAGCCCGTTCAGCGCTCCCTGCCGGGTGCCGACTTGAGCGGACTCCTCCCGCACGCGCGTCATCAGGAAGATGTTGTAGTCGATCCCCAGCGCGACCAGGAACACGAAGACGAACAGCGGGAACGCGTTGTCCTGGCCCTCGAAGTGGAAGACGTGCGCGAAGAAGAACGCGCTGATCCCGAGCGCCGCCGCGTACGACAGCACCACGGTCGCGATCAGCACCAGCGGCGCGGTGACGGCCCGCAGCAGCAGGGCGAGGATCAGCAGCACCACGCCCAGGACCAGCGGGATGATCGCCCGGTTGTCGTTCCCCGCGGCGCGCCCGGCGTCCAGGATGACGGCGGTGTTGCCGCCCACCTTGGCGTCCGCGTTCGGCACGGCGTGCACGGCGTCCCGCACCCGGTCGACGGTGTCCTTGGCGGCCTGACTGTCCGGCGGGTCGGTGAGCGTCGCCTGGAAGAGGGCCTGCCCCTCGTGCACGACCGGCGGCGTGGTGGCCGCCACCCCCGGAGTCGTCCCGGCGGCCTCCCGTACGGTGGGGGCGCCCTCGGCGGTGGAGATGATCGTCAGCGGCGCGCCCGTACCGCCCGGGAAGTGCTGCTCCAGCACCTGCTGGCCGACCACCGAGTCCGGCTTGCCGGTGAAGGTCCCGGCCGTGCTGAGGCCGTTGGCGTCGAGCCAGACCAGCCCGATGCAGCAGACGCCGAGCGCCAGCGCCGTCGTCACCCACACCTTGCGGGGCTTCCCGCCGATCCACGCCCCGATGTGCGCCCAGCGGCCGGTCCTGGTCGGCTCCGGCGTGCCGTACCCGGGCCGGACCGGCCAGAACACCCAGCGGCCGACGATCACCAGCAGCGCCGGCAGCAGGGTCAGCATGGCCACGAGGGCGACCAGCACGCCGATCGCGCACACCGGGCCGAGGCCGCTGGTGGAGTTCATCTCGGCGACCAGCAGGCAGAGCATGGAGGCGATCACGGTCGCCGAGGAGGCGAGGATGGCGGGCCCGGCCCGGTGCAGGGCGAAGGCCATCGCCTCGTGCCGGTCCTGGTGGCGGCGCAGTTCCTCGCGGTAGCGCGCGGTCAGCAGCAGCGCGTAGTCCGTGCCGGCGCCGAGCACCAGGACGATCAGGATGCCCGCGCTCTGCGCGTTGACGGTCAGTCCGGCGTGCTTGGCGAGCAGGTAGATGAGCGCCTCGGCGACGGTCAGCGCGCCGGCCGCCGAGACCAGCGGCAGGATCCACAGCACCGGGCTGCGGTAGGTGAGCAGCAGCAGGATGATCACCACGCTGACGGTGGCGGCGAGCAGCGAGCTGTCGATGCCCGCGAAGGCCGCGGCCTGGTCGGCGCCGATGCCGCCGGGGCCGGTCACATGGGTGGTCATGCCGTTGCTGCCGTCGGCGGCGATCCGGCGCAGCTGCTCGACGGCGGGTTTCAGGTCGTTCCAGCCGTTGGTGCCGATGTCGATCGGCACGATGGTCTGCATCGCCTGGCCGTCGCCGGAGAGCACCGGGCCGGTGACCGTCCCGGCGACGTGCGGCACGGTACGGAACTCGGCGGCGTCACGGGCGGCTTCGGCCCGGTCGGCGGGGGTGATGCCGGAGGGCCGCTGGTAGACCACGACGGCCTGGGCGGTGTCCACCGGTTGGAAGGCCCGCTGCTCGTCGAGCACCAGGGTGGACTCGGCGCTGCCGGGCAGCCAGCTGGACGCCTGGTTGTCCTCGGCACCCATGAGCTTTCCGGCCAGTGGGCCGAGGGCCACCAGCAGCACCAGCCACAGTGCGAGCACCACCCACTTGCTGCGGTGGCCGCAGGGCAGTGCGGCGAGTTTCCGGGTCGGAAACATCCAGGAACCCCCTGGGGGCCGGCGGCAACGACTCGTCCAGATTCGCACCGGCCCCGCGATCCGGCAGCTCCAGCGTCGGCGGCCGCCGGGCCCCGTGGCGGGGACTCAGACGCGGACGGCCGCGCGCTCCCGCAGCTCCTTCAGCACCGCGATGTCCATGGCGTGTCCGGTGCCGTCCCCGCCGTGCTTGCGGTCCGGGGTTTCGACCAACAGGGGTACGCCGGCCGTCTCCGGGTGTTCGAACAGCTCGCGGAACGGCTCCGCGCCGATCATCCCGGCGCCGATGTTGGCGTGCCGGTCCTTGCGGGCACCGACCACGTCCTCGGAGTCGTTGGCGTGGATCAGCCGCAGCCGGCCCGGCCCGGCGGCGGAGGCCAGGGCGTCGAGCGCGGCCGTCACCCCGCCGGGGGCCGCCAGATCGTGTCCGGCGGCGAAGGCGTGGCAGGTGTCCAGGCAAACTCCCACCTTCGGGTGACGGTCCAGCGCCTCCACGTACTCGGCCAGTTCCTCCATCCGTGAGCAGAGGGAGCTGCCCTGACCGGCGGTCGGCTCCAGCAGCAGCCAGGGCGCGTCCTCGCCGAGTGCGTCGAGCTCGTCCAGCAGCGGCCGGACGTCCTCGCGGACCTGCGCCATCGCCTCCGCCCGGCGTGAGCCGCCGCCGGGCGCGGTGCCGACCGCCGAGCCGGTGTGCAGCACGACACCGAGTGCGCCGATGGCGTGGCCGCGGTGCAGCGAGTGGCGCAGCGAGTCGGCCGAACGCTCGCGGGTGGCCGGGTTGTCCGAGCCGAAGTTGATCAGGTAGGGCGCGTGCACCCAGGCCGGGACGCCCTGGTCGGCGCAGGCGGTGCGGAACTCCTCGTCCTGCGCCGGGTTGCCCGCGGGCGTCGCCCAGCCGCGCGGGTTGGCCACGAAGACCTGCACCGTCTCGGCGCCGACCCGCCGCGCGTACGCCAGGCCCGTCCCGGCCAGCCCCCGGCCGGCCACCGGCACGTGGGCGCCGATCGGGTTGCGGACGGTGGCGGCGGGGGACGGCGCGGGCACGGTGGTCATGGCCCCGAGGATGTCACGCGGCCGGACGGCGGCGGCGGGCAGGTCGGCCCGGGCCTGCGGAGACGGGGTCCGCCGCGCCCTTCCACCGAGCCCTGAGGAAACGATCCTCTGTACTCCATCGAGTGAATGGCACCCGGAAACCCCGGATCCCGGCACCCGCCTCCGTCACGATCCGTGACCACGAGGAATCCGTGTCCCCGAGGAGGCAGCCGTGACCACCGCCGACCCCGTCGAGACCGTCGACCTGCGCGCCGACCACCTTGTCCGTGACCCCTTCGCCGCCTTCGCCGACCTGCGCGAACGCGCCCCGCTCGCCCGCGCCACCATCCCCGGCGTGGACCCGTTCTGGATCGCCGTCCGCTACCAGGACGTCCGCACGGTGCTCTCCGACCCGCGCTTCGCCAACGACGTGCACTCCGTCCACGGCGGGCCCCGTGCCGAGGCGCCCACCGGGGCTGCTGCGGCCGCCACCGCCGACACGTCCACCCCTGCGGCCGCCCCCGCCGAGGCGCCCGCCCCCGCCCACCGCACCGAGCAGGTCTGGCGCGCCCGCGGCATGCCGCCGGAGTGCGCCGCGTACCTGCGCGCCGGCGTCTTCGACGCGGACGGCGCCCGGCACCGCCGGATGCGCGGCCTGGTGCACCCGGCCTTCACGGCCGGCGCGGTCGAGCGCCTGCGGCCCCGGATCGAACGGCTCGCCGAGGAGTACGCCCGCGGGCTCGCCGGGCACGCCGACCGGGACGGCGTGGTCGACCTCGTCGCGCACTTCGCCTACCCGCTGCCCGTGACGGTGATCTGCGAGGTGCTGGGCATCCCCGAGGCCGACCGCCCGCAGTGGCGCCGCTGGAGCTCCTACCTCGGCCGGGGCGCCGGGCCCGGCCTGGACGAGGCGCTGCGCGCGATGGTGGCCGCCGCCCGCGAACTGATCGAGCGGCGCCGCGCCGAACCGACCGAGGACCTGCTCTCGCGGCTGGCGGCCGCCGAGGGCGACACCCTCGCCCCGGTCGAGACGGTCTCGCTGATCCTCAACCTGATCGTCGCCGGGCACGAGACCACCGCCACGCTGATCGGCAACGGGACGGCCGCGCTGCTCGCCCACCCCGAACAGCTGGCGCTGGTCCACGCCGACCCGGGCCTGCTGCCCGCCGCCGTCGACGAGCTGATGCGCTGGTGCGGCCCGACCATCGGCGGGGTGCCGCGCTACGCGACCGAGGACCTCACCCTGGCCGGCACCCTGATCCGCAAGGGGGAGGCGGTGATGCCGATCCTCGCGGGGGCCAACCACGACCCGCGGGTCTACGCCGAGCCGGAGCGCCTGGACATCTGCCGGGCCGGCGCCCCGGACCGCGACGGGCACCACGACGCGCACCTCGGCTTCGGCCACGGCACCCACCGCTGCCTGGGCGCGGCGCTGGCGCACGAGGAGGCGGTGGTCGCCCTCGGCGCGCTGCTCCGCGCGTACCCGCAGCTCGCCCTCGCGGTCGGACCGGAGGCCGTCGAACGCGGCCCGAACCCGGCCGCCTGGCACCTCGCTGCGCTGCCCGTGCGCCTCGGCCCGCAGGCCCCGGCCGGGGGCTGAGCCGGAGCCGGCAGGAAACACACCGCCCCCGACCGCACCCACATCCGCACCCGCGCCCGACCGCACCCGCACCCGCGCCCCACGGCGCCCGACCGCACCCACATCCGCACCCGCGCCCGACCGCACCCGCGGTCGGGCGCGTCGTCATGTCCGCCCCGCACGCGCCACGCCGGGCCGTCCCACGCCCGGCCGACGCCCCGTCAGTCCCGCAGCCCAGCCCTGGTGGCGGCCCCACCCGGGCGACCGTACCGTCGACTCGGCCGCACCCACTGGCCGTCACCGCCCGCACACAGCGCGTCAGTCCACACCGCCGGACCGGGCCGGACACCCCGACCCACCCACGAGCACCGCGCACGCCGAAAGAACAGGTCACCACTCATGCCCACGCGACGGGTCCACCACCTGGCCGCGGCCACCGCGGCCGCCACCGCCCTGACCACCGTCCTCACCACCCTGGCCGCCGCGCCCGCGGCCCACGCCACCGACATCGGCCGGCTGCACCTCGTCCAGCCCGGCGAATCGATTCAGCAGGCCGTCGACGCCGCCCAACCCGGCGACACCGTCCTGCTGCTCCCCGGCACCTACCGGGGCAGCGTCCGCATCACCACCCCCGGCCTCACCCTGGTCGGCTCCGGCCCCGACAGCGTCATCACCCCCGGCACCGGCACCGAGAACGCCTGCGCCACCGCCGGGCACGGCCTCTGCGTGGTGGGCACCGAGGCCGCCCCGCTGCGCGACGTCACCATCGAGGCCCTCGCCGTCACCGGCTTCGCCAAGAACGGGATCGACGCCAGCGGCACCACCGGCCTGACCGTCCAGGGCACCTTCGTCCACGGCAACGCCCAGCAGGGCATCAGCCAGGAGATGTCCACCAAGGCCGCCATCCTCGGCAACCGCTCGACCGACAACGGCCAGTCCGGCGTCTTCCTCGCCAACTACGCCTACCGCGAGGGCGGCGCGCCCGACACCGGCGGCACCGTGGTCGAGGGCAACGAGCTGACCGGCAACCGGGTCGGCGTCACCGTCCGCCGGCTGCGTGGGCTGGCCGTCCAGGACAACGACATCAGCGGCAACTGCGCCGGCGTCTTCGTGGTCGGCGACGAGGGCGTGCCCCGCGCCGGGGACCTGGACGTGCGGCGCAACAAGGTCGTCGCCAACAACAAGTTCTGCCCGGCCAACCCGCGCCTGGGCGCCATCCAGGGCGCCGGCATCGTGCTCACCGGCACCGAGGACGCCCGGGTCACCGACAACGAGGTCCGCGACAACACCGGCACCTCGGACTTCTCCGGCGGCATCGTCCTCTTCAAGAGTGTCGTCGGCGTCTCCAACGCCCGGGCCCAGGTCACCGACAACCGCCTGAGCGGCAACGGCCCCGCCGACCTCGCCGACCGCGACGCCGGGGCCGACAACACCTTCGCCCGCAACACCTGCGAACGCTCCGAGCCCTCCGGCCGCTGCTGAGCACCCCGACCCCCTCGCCGCCCACCCCCAAGGAAGCGCCCATGACCACCGCACCCGCCCACTCCAGCCCGCAGGCCGCGATGCGCCTGCGCGAGCTCGTCTTCGGCGCCGCCTGCGCCGCCGCCGTCCGGGCGGCCGCCCGGCTCGGAGTCGCCGACGCGCTCGGCGACACCCCGACCACCGTCACCGACCTCGCCGCCGCGCTCGACACCGAGCCCCGCCAGCTGCGCCGCCTGCTGCGCGCGCTCACCTGCTACGGCATCTTCGCCGAGACCGGGGGCGACCGCTTCGAGCACACCGAGATGTCCCGGCTGCTGCGCGAGGACGCCCCCAACTCGCTCCGCTACATCTCCCTCTGGTGCACCGAGCCGTGGACCTGGGAGGCCTGGCCGAAGCTGGACGAGGCGGTCCGCTCCGGCCGCAACGTCTTCCCGGAGCTGTTCGGCAAGGAGTTCTTCGACTACCTGCACACCGACGGCGGCGACTCGGCCAAGGTCTTCGACAAGGCGATGACCACCTCCAGCCGGCAGTCCGCCCAGGACTTCGCCGACTACCTGGACCTCACCGGCATCGACTCGGTGGTCGACATCGGCGGCGGCCAGGGCCACGTGCTCGCCAGCCTGCTGGAGAAGCACCCGGCCCTGCACGGCACCCTGCTCGACCTGCCCAAGGTCGTCGCCGGCGCGGACTCCCGGCTGCAGGACGGCGGCGCCTTCTCCGCGCGCGCCCGCATGGTGCCGGGCGACTGCCGGGTGGACATCCCGGTCCGCGCCGACCTCTACATCATCAAGAACATCCTGGAGTGGGACGACGAGAGCACCCGCCGCACCCTCGCCAACGTGGTGAAGGCGGCGCGCCCCGGCGCCCGCGTGGTGGTCGTCGAGAACCTCGTCGACAACAGCCCGTCGATGCGCTTCACCACCGCGATGGACCTGCTGCTGATGCTCAACGTGGGCGGCGCCAAGCACTCCGAGGAGAGCATGGTCCGGCTGATGGAGGAAGCCGGTCTGACCGTCACCGAGGTCTGCCCGGTCAACCCCTACCTGCACGCCTTCGAGGCCACCGTCCGCGGCTGACCCGACGGCTCCGCACCGGACGACCGCCGGCCCCCCCCGGGCCCGGGCCCGGGGGGGCGGGGGGGGCCCGGGGGGGGCGGCCCCCCGCCGCGCGCGGCCGCGGGGCCCCCCCCCCGGCACGCCGTGGGCGCGGGCACC